>NZ_AECZ01000004.1 GCF_000179555.1 Solidesulfovibrio fructosivorans JJ] | reverse complement strand
TTTTCAAAAAGGGTTCCCCCCGGTGGCCTTTTGTGAGACGGGCCTTCGTGGAGGAGGATATGCCGATGCCCAAAGCCGTCTGGATCGACGTTTCCGTTCCCTTGAGGACCGGGCTGCCCGCCTGGCCCGGCGATCCGCCGACCCGCGTCCGCCGCGTGCTGGACCTGGAGCGGGGCGACCCGTGCACGGTTTCCGCCCTGGACCTGTGCGCCCATGCCGGCACCCACCTGGACGCGCCGTCCCATTATTTGGCCGGGGGGAATACCCTGGACGACCTGCCCTTCGACGTGGTGATGGGTCCGGCCCGGGTCATCGCCATCACCGACCCGCGCGCCGTAACGCCCGAAGCGTTGCGCCGGCACCGCATCCGTCCCGGCCAGCGCATCCTTTTCAAGACGGCCAATTCCGAACGCTGCTGGGCCTCGCCGGATTTTGTGGAGGATTTCGTGGACCTCTCCCCCGAGGCGGCGGCCTACCTTGCCGCGCGGCGGGTGCGGCTCGTCGGCGTGGATTACCTATCCGTGTCGGACCATCGCGCCGACGCGGCCGCCATCCACCGTCCGCTGCTAGAGGCCGGCATCTGGATTCTCGAAGGGCTCGATCTGTCGCGCGTTTCTCCGGGGCCGGTGGAGCTGGTCTGCCTGCCGCTGCGGCTGGCCGGGGCCGAGGGCGCTCCGGCCAGGGCGCTGGTGCGTCCGACAAGCCGCCGTTCCTGATTTCCCTTTCCTGCGGCTTGCGCCGACAAGCCGCAACTTGACAACGCATGAAGGGAGCGGGATAGCGTCAGGGCCATTTTCATATTGTGCGACAAAGCGGGGGCGGGGTGTGGGCAAGAGGACGGACGCGGCATGATTGCCGCAAGTGATCAGGGCGGCCGCTGGACATGGATCCTGCTCGGCATCATTTTGTGTCTTGCGGCGTTCATCCGCCTGCATGATCTGGGTGTTCCCGAGTTGCAATGGGACGAACGGCTGGCCCTGCACCGGGCTTCCATGCCTGTCGCACAGCTCTTGGACAGCCTCGATAACCAGTCCGCCTCGGACGTTTCCCTGGACACGTCGCCTCCACTGCATCACCTGTGCATTCATTTCGCGAGACTATTGGGCGACAATGATTTCAACGTGCGCCTGCCGTCCGTGCTGTTCGGCCTGGCTTCGCTGTTGATGGTGTTTCTGGTCGGTCGGCAGTTCTTCGACGCCGAGTCCGGTCTTTGCGCCGCGCTGTACGGGGCCTTGCTGCAATTTCATGTGGCCTATTCCCGCTATATGCGCTGGTATGTCTTTTTCTATACATTTTCCCTGCTGTCGTTGTACTGTTACCGGCGACTCCTCGACAACAAAACCTGGCGCGCGGTTTTGGCCTATGCCGTGGCCACGGCGCTGATGCTCTACAGCTCCTACCTTGCCGCGCCCTTTGTCCTGGCCCAGATGCTTTTTACGGGTTTTTTGTGCCTGCCGGCCCTGACCGACCGCGCCGCCCGCGCCGAGGCCCGAAAGCTGCTTTTCGCCCACGGGGCCGGGCTGTGTCTGGCCGCGCTTTTCTACCTGCCCCAGGTCAAGGGCCAGCTCGTGGCCTATTACACGTTTTACCACAGCGGCGGCCACGCCTTCGATTTCTACCGCGTGGCCAAGGCGTTTCGGGAAATCACGCTCTATTTTCGGGATTCGGATTTCGCCGGCACCGGCGGGGTGGCCCTTTTCATGCTGGCCGGGCTGGTCTGGCGCTGGCGGGGGAAGGCCGGCCGGAATCTGGGGCTGTTCCTTGTCTGGTGCGCGGTGCCCACCCTGGCCGCCTTCGTCATCAATGTGCAGACCCAGATCACGGCCAAGTATCTGGTCGGGCTGCTCTATGCCGTGCTGCTTCTGGCCGGGGCCGGGGCCATGACGCTTTCCCGCGCCGTCATCGGCCAGGGGCTCGCTTCGGGAAGCCGCGCCTACCAGGCCCTGACCCTGGCCCTGGGGCTTGCCGGCATCCTCTTTATCAGCGGCCCGAACCTCCAGTACGCGGCCCTGTACCGGAGCTGGCAGCACAACGCCCAGCGCTGGGCCCGGTATCTGCTGTTGCACAAGCAGGATGCGGACTCCGTCATGTTCGCGTCCAACCGGGCCAAGAAGGTCATTTTGGAGCGGGAGCTCCACGGGGCCTACAGCTTTTTCGGCGACGTGGCCGGGCAGGGGTATCACAAGTTTTTTTATGTTATCGGCAAGGGCGACTTCGTGCCGCCGGGGCTGACCCTCGTGGAGGACATGCCCCAGGACGACGAGGTGGTGCTTTTTTACCGGGGCGGCGTGGTCGGCCAGGCCCCGCTGCTGGCCTCGCCGGGCGGTGCCGACGTCTATGCCGATGATTTCACCACGCTGCGGTTTTACGAAACCGTGTGGCAGGCCCACAACGTGGCCCCGGATTACCAGCTCCACGCCCTGTCGCAATTCAGCCTCGACGCGCCCGGCCGGGCCACCTGGAAGCTTGTATCGGCTCCCGGGGCGCGCTGTCGGTCCGTGGCCGTGCGCTTCGACGCGGTCATGCGCGGCAAGATTCGCGCCATGCGCCCCGATGCCCGGCTACGACTTTTGGCCGGCCAGGACCCGGATACGCTGACGCTGGTCGCGGACATCGATTACGCGAAATTCGTCGCGGCCAACCCGGCCTACGGCCAACCCGCAGCCACGGGAACGTCCAAGCTGCCCCTGGCCGCAAGCGTCCCCTGGCCGCGGCCGGACCAGCCGCTTTACGTGCGCCTGGAATTCGTGCCGGGCCATTACGCGGCTTCCATCGATCTGGAGCGTTTGTCTTTTCGCGTCGACGGCGAGGCCGGTGACACTCCCGGCGAGGCGGCGACGGCCGTGCTGCGCAACATCGCCGCCCACACGCGGCTTGCGCCCTGGAAAGCCGGGGAACAAACCCTCGGCGGCGAAGTCCTGCATGTCTTTTGCGCCGATGACGCCCGACATCCGCAAGGCGTGGGGCCGCTCTCCTGGCAGTCGGCCGCCGACAGGGAACGGTTCGTGGCCGCCCATCCCGGCCTGCCGCCGGTGGCGGTTCTTCGCGACCCGGACGGCGCGCCGGCCTTTTACCTCTACGACGCCCATCTCGCCGACGCGTCCCTGTCCTTGCCCCAGGGGCGGGAGGAAACGGCCGCCGTGGAGGCGACGACGCCCTGGCCCGTGCGCGGGTTGGCCTATACCGGCGCGACTTCCCGGCCGGTGGTGCGCCTGGGCGGGAAGACCCTGCCCATCCCCCTGTCCGTGCCGGCCGGGTCCCTGGTGGAGCTCAATCCCGGCGGCGAGGGCCTCGTCCACCTCTCGCCCCGGTTCACGCCCAAGGACTTCAACCTGTTCAACATGGTCCGCCGGGACAATCTCAACATCCTGGGCAACGCCCTGACCTGCCTGGAAGGCCGCCCCTGCCTGGCCGAATACGTTTTTGCCTCCGAACTTCCCATACGGGGCGTGCGGACCATGATCTACCCGGCCCTGCGCACGGATAAGCCCAATTATGCCCGGGTGTTCTACGGCATAAACGACATCGACGCCCGCCGCGTGTTCCTGGATTTTTCCGAACGCGGTCCGCTGGATATCTCTTCGACCTACGAGGGGGTGCTGCGGGAGGTGCGATTCGAGACGCCCGTGCACATCCTGTTCGTGGGCTGCGAATTGTCGGGGCCGGGCGCGTCCATCCGCTCCAACGCCAAATACCCCATGCGCATCGAGGTGTTGCTCGACGCCGCCGCCTTGCCGTCCATCGCCGCCGAGGCCTCGTCCACGACCATTGGCCAGCGATCCGAAACGGGCCAGCCCATGCGGCTGTGGCTGTCCGGGAAGCCGCTTCCCCTTCGCGAGGCCTGGGAGACCCGCTAGCCCCGGCCGGGGAGGGCGGGGCGATTTTTCCCGCCTCAGCCCGCGACCCGGTTGCGGCCCGTCTCCTTGGCCCGGTACAGGGCGGCGTCGGCCCGGGCGACCAGCGCATGGGCGGACTCGTCGGCGTCGAGCATGGCCAGGCCGAAGCTGCACGTCACTTTTCCCGCCGCCGGGAAGGCATGGGCCTCCACTGCCGCGCGCAACCGTTCGGCCAGAAGTCGCCCCTGCTCCATGTCCGTCTCGGGCGCGACGACCAGAAATTCCTCTCCGCCGTAGCGCCCCAGGATGTCGTGGCCGCGCACGAGCCCGGACACGAGCCCGGTCAGTGCCGCCAGCACCGCGTCCCCGGCCTGATGGCCAAGGCTGTCGTTGACGTCCTTGAAGTGGTCGATGTCGAACATGATGACGCAAAGGGGCTTGGCGTTTCGCGCCGCCCGGTTCCGTTCGCGGGCCAGGGCCTCGTCGATGCCGGCCCGGTTGGCGATGCCGGTCAGGGCGTCGGTGGTGGCCCGGGTGATGAGCTGGCGGCGCTCCTCGGCCAGGGGCGTGATGTCGGTGAAGGTCAGGATGCGGCGGTCGAGTTCCGGAAAGGCGGCCGAGGACACGAGGAAGGTGCGCTCCTGGCCGGGTTCGGCGGGCAGGAGCGAGAAGACCGCCTGATGCGTGACGTCCGGCCGGGCGTCGATGCGGCCGGCCCAGTCGAAATCCGCGGCTTCGTGGCGGCGGCCGTCGAGTTCCAGCACCCGGCCGGCATGCCGCCCCTCCTTGAGGGCCGGCAGGTCCGCCGCGCCGAGGAAATCCAGAAAGGTCCGGTTGACGTAGTCCACCTCGCCGCCGTCGAGGGTCAGGATGAAGTTGGGGTTGATGTCCAGGGTGAACTGGAAAAGCCGGGCCCGGGCGGAAGCGGCCCGGGTTTCCAGCTGGCCGGCGGCGAGTCTGACGAGCCGTGCGAGGAGTTTGTCGGCGTCCACCGGTTTGACCACGTAGCCGTCGATGCCGATGTCGATGGAGCGCAGGAAGAATTCCGTGTCGCTGTGGGCGGTGACCAGCACCACCGGCACGTCGGGGGCCTCTTTCTTGATGTTCGCGGCCATGTCCAGGCCGTCCATCCGGGGCATGCTGATGTCGGTGACCACGATGTCTGGGCGCTCGCGGCGAAAGGCTTCGAGTCCATCGACCCCGTCGCCGGCCGTGGTCAGCTTCGCGGCGAAGCGCGACAGCAAAAGCCCCATCTGCTCCCGGGCGAGCGCCTCGTCCTCCACGACCAGGAGATGGAGCTTGGACAGGGGACGGTATTTTTTCTTGGACGGTTTCATCATGGTCGGGAGTTTCCTCAGGAGGCTTGGGGCGTTGACGCGGCGGCGGGGCTGGCGGCCCCTTTCGGCTGATCGAGGGGAATGCGGATGGTCAGGCGCGCCCCGTCGCGGACGTTTCGCGCCGTGAGCCGGCCGTTTAAGTGGTCCTCAACGATGGTCTTGGACATGTAGAGCCCGAGCCCCGTGCCGTCCGTGTCGGTCTTGGTGGTGAAGTAGGGGTCGAAGACGCGCTCCTGGATGGCCTCCGGGATGCCGCCGCCGTTGTCCGTGATGTGGATGACGGCCTGGCCTTGGCGGGCCATGACCCGGATGGCGATGACCCCGCCACGTTGCCGGGTGGTCAGGATGGAATCCTTGGCGTTGCTGAGCAGGTTGAGCACGACCTGGGAGAATTCGCCGTGGAAGCCCAGGACCCGGGGATTGTGCCGGGCCGTGAAACGCACGGCCACGCCGTGCTGGGCCAGGCTCGCCTCGATAAGAAGCAGGGCGTCGCTTATGGCCGTCACCACGAGGAAGGGTTCGCGCTGCTTGTCGGGTTTGAAGAAATTGCGGAAGTCGTCGATGGTCGAGGACATCTTGCGCAGGATCTCGCCGGCCTGGCGGTGTGCGGCGATGAGGCTTGCGGTGTCGCCCTCGCAGACGTTCTCGTATTCGAAACGCATGTTGGCCAGGAGGATGGACAGGGCGTTTAGGGGTTGCCGCCACTGGTGGGCGATGTTGCCGATCATCTCGCCCATGGCCGCAAGCCTGGTCTGGTTGAGGAGCAGAATGTCCTTTTGCCGGTTTTTTTCGGTTTCCTCGTTCACCCGCCGGGAGAGGTCGCGGTTGAGCGCCGATATTTCCGATTGCCGGGCGGCCAGGGCGGCCAGCACCCGCCTGCGCTCCGTGACGTCGCGCACGTTGGCCAGGATGACGTCGCGTTCGGGCAATTTTAACCGCCGCAGGTAGACCTCAACGTAAAAGACGCTGCCGTCGTGGGGGCGGCGGGCCTTCCATTCGAAAAAACGCTCCTCGCCGGACATGACCTCCCGCCAGTAGTCGAGGATTCTCCCGGGGGGATTGTCCGGGGCGGAGTAGTCGTTCTCGATGGAGAAACGGAAGGCTTCCTCGCGGCGCACGCCGTAGAGCTCGAGCATCTTGTCGTTGCAGTCCAGGATGACGCCGTCCGCGTCGTGCAGGAAAATGGCGTCGTAGGTGCTGTTGAAGACTTTGCGGAAGCGCTCCTCGGAGGCCGCCAGCGCCTGCCCAGCCGCCCGGCGTTCGGAGATGTCGCGGAAAAAGCCCAGGATGGCCGGCCGGCCGCCGTAGGTAATGGGCTGGGCCGCGATGTCCGCGTAAAAGACGTGCCCGGCCTTGCGGCTGCAGGGGATGGCTTCCATGAGGTGCAGCCTGCCGGCATTGATTTCGCGAAACCGCGTGATCGAGCGTTCCCGTTCGTCTTCCGGATGCAGGTCCCAGGGCGACAGGGCCGTCAATTGCTGCGGCTTGTAATCGAACATGCGGCAGGCGGCGGCGTTGACCCGCACGATTCTCTGGTCGACCGCATCGGCGATGATCAGCCCGTCGGAGGTCTCGTTGTAGATGGCCTCCAGCTCTTCGTTGGATTCCCGCAGCCGGGACAGAGCGTCCCGATAGGCGGTGATGTCGCGGGAGAGGATCACAAGCCCCTTGGGCCGGCCGTCGTCGTGAAAAAGCGGAGCCTTGATCACGTCGAAATGCCGGGTATTGCCGTCGGCGCCGGTCAGGGACAGGCCGAAAACACTGACCTCCCGGGTGGCCCAGGCGTGCGCGTCGGTCACGGCCGCGGCGGCCAACGCCTGCCGGTCACCGGAGCTGCTGGCGGCCAGGGACGCGTCCGTCTGCCCCTTCCAGGAAACGCCGCCCAGCCCGAAAACCTCGATCTGGGCCGGGTTGGCCACGATCCAGCGGCCGTCGGCGTCCTTGAAGCAGACCGGGTCTGGCATGGCGTCGAGCAGCGAGCGCAGGCGCTGTTCGCTGGCGGCCAGCTCCCGGGCGGCGCGGCGGCGTTCGGAGGTCTCCAGGGCCAGGGACAGGGTGTCGGCCAGGGAACCGGCAAAGGCCTGCTCGTCGTCGGCGAAACGTCGCGGGTTGCCGACGTGGCGCAGGGAGAGCACCCCGGCCAGGCGGCCAGAGAAGCGAAAGGGCGCGTCGAGCAGCGAGGCGATGCCGCGCTCTTCGAGAAAGCTTTCGGCCAGGTCCCGCGTCAGGGGCGAGGCGGCCGCGTTTTCGGCCACGATGACCCGCTCGTGGGCGATGGCCTCGAAGTAGTCCGGATAATCGGCCCGGGAAAGTTCGACCCCCGTGTCCGCCTGTCCCGATCCGCTGCCGAGCAGGCACAGCAGGCGCTCCCGGTCGGGGGAGAGGACCCAGATGCCGGACCGGGCCACGCCGAGCACGCTCATGGCGCGCGTGAGCAGCGTGGCGGCGAAGGACTTGAATTCGCCGGACTCCAGGGCCTCGAGGCTGCTCAACTCGAAAATGGCCTGGGCCTGGGCCCCCAGGCGCACCAGCCGGTTGTTGAGGTCCTGCTCGCGCAGGCCGATTTCCCGGAAGAGCAGGTCGTAGGGGCGGCTTATGCCCGTGACCACGATGGCCTGGCAGCTGAGGGCATAGCCCAGCACCTTGGTCGCATGGCCGATGACGCGCGGCCAGAGGGCGTCTCCCGGCCAGGCGAAGGCCGCGTCGGAAAGGGCCAGGCAGGCCGTGGCCCCGAGCAGCAGCCGCACCACGGGGGTGGCCAGCCGGTCGCGGTAGCGAAGGAGCCCAAGGCCCGCTCCGATGAAAAGCAGCGACGGCGGCAGGCGGTCCAACGGCGCGTCCGGGAATAGCGTGGCATGCGGCCCGGTAGCCCCGGGCATGGTCGCCAGGGCGGCGAAGGCCAGCATCAGGAGCAGGTTGAGGCCGAGGACCAGGGCCTGGGGGTAGCCGGCGGCGGTTTTGGTCCGTCCCAGCATCCAGGCCCCGACGCAAAGCGACAGGGCAAAGGCGATGTGGGAGCCGGTCCAAACGGCGCCGGCGAGCCCCGGCGGCAGCGGCAGGCGGGTCAGGCCGGCGGTCAGCAGCAAATAGGCGGTGTCGAAGCCGGCGGCGATCAGGAAGGCCAGCCCGATGACCAGGAAAAAGGCGTGCTCGACAAAGGCCCTGGCGTTCCAGATGACCAGAAAGGCGGCCACCCCCGCGATGATGCAGGTCATCTCCGACAGGACGTGGAAAAGCGGCAGGTCGAAGAAGGCAATGGCGCAAAGCGCGGCGACGGCCAGGGCCATGGAGACCCGCCCTCCGGCCGGAAAGGCGGGCGATGCGCCGGGCGTGGCGGTTCTTCTCATGCGGTTTGGACGGGGAAGGGGGATTCGAGGCGGTTCACAAGGACTCCGTGCGGGACGGCCCGGACAGGCGCGCCGTCTGTACAGGTTTTCAACATGTACGATTGCGCCGTTGCCGCGTCAAGGCCGCCGCCTGGACCGTCACGGCCGAATTGACATGGGGTGGCGGCGGCGTTACTGCGCCTGCGATCGGGATTTCCCGGCCGGGCGTCCGGAGCGGGAAAAAACGCCGAGACGACAGGAGGCTGGCGGGATGGACCGGTTTTCCGTTCGGGGTATGTCCCTTGTCCTGGCCCTGTGGTTTCTGGCCGCCTGCTTCGGGGGCTGCGCCAGAAAGGCCTTGCCGCCGGCTCCCGTCGCGCCCCTTCCTTCGGCCGCCGAACGTCTGGCCGCCGGGAAAAAGGCCTTTGCCGCCGGGAAGTTTCAAGCCGCCCTGCCGGATCTGGCCGCCGCCGCCGGGCAGGCCCCGGATCTGGCCGAGGCCCATTTCTACCTGGGCCTTTGCGCCGCCAAGACCGGTGACGCAAAGCGCGCAGCGACCGAGCTTTCGCGAGCGGCCGCGGCCGATGCCGCCGACCCGCGCCCCCTCGAAGCCCTGGGCATCTTGCAATACGAGGCCGGGCGGCGCCAGGCGGCGCTCGCCTCCCTGGACGCGGCCATCGGCCGGGGCTCGAAAAGCGCCCAAGTCTATTATTACCGGGCCAATCTGGCCATGGCCACCGGCGATTGCCGCCATGCCCTGGCCGCCTATCGCCGGGCCATGCTCCTCGATCCGTCCTTTGCCGCCGCCGGGGTGGAATATCAAAGCGCCCGCATGGCCTGCGCCAGGGCCGAGACGCCGCCAAAAGTCCCGGCTCCCTTCACGCCCAAACCCCTCCCCAGGTCCAAACCCGCTTCCGACCACAAGGCCGTTCCCGCGTCCAGGCCGGCTCCCGCCGCCAAGTCCGTCCCCGCCACCTCGGCGGTGGCGCATCCGGCCCCGGCCGAGCCCCTGTCTCCGACTCCGACGACAGGCCGACCCACGACGGAAAACCCGTCGCCGGCCACGCCCTAGCGGCTACTTAGAGCTTTTCCAGGCGCACGTCCTCCATGGGACGGCCGAGGAAGAGTTCGCCGATTTCCCGGAATTTTCGCGGCATGTCCGTGACGTGGAACACGTGGCGCGGCGTGTCCGGCCCCTTCGGCGCGGCCAGGCCCAGGTAGCCCAGCACGGCGGCGGCGCGTTCGGCCACGGCCGTGGCCGAATCCTGCAGGCGCACGTCCGGTCCGGCCACCTCGGCCAAAAGCGGGGCCAGAAGCGGATAGTGGGTGCAGCCGAGAATGAGCGTGTCGAGATTTTCGGCCAGAAGCGGCGTCAGGTATTCCTCGGCCACCAGCCGCGTGGCCGGGTGGGCCAGCCAGCCTTCCTCGACCAGGGGCACGAACAGCGGACAGGCCTTCGAGGCGGTGAAGACCTCCGGACCGCCCAGGGCGGCCAGGGCCGATTCGTAGGCCCGGCTGGCGATGGTCGAGGGCGTGGCGATGATCCCGATGCGCTTGGTCCTGGTCGCGGCCAGGGCGCTCGCCGCTCCGGCCGAGATGACTTCGAGGACCGGGGCCGGGGACAGGGCGGTGATGGCCGGCAGGGCCACGGCGGCCATGGTGTTGCAGGCGACGATCAGGAGCTTGACGTTTTTGGCCAAAAGAAAATTCGTGATCTGGCCGGCGTAGCGGGCCACCGTGTCCGGGGATTTGACGCCGTATGGCACGCGGGCGGTGTCGCCGAAATAGACGATGGACTCGCTCGGCAGGCGGTCCATGACGGCCCGGGCGACCGTGAGGCCGCCGACGCCGGAGTCGAAGATGCCGATGGGGCAGGAGCTGTCGCAGTGCACAACGAAGCCTTTATGCGCGGATTCGGCGCGGCGCGCCACGCCTTGCGCTGGGGTCGAGCTAAACCCCCGTTCCCCCCCCACGTCAAGGATTTTCCTCCGATGCCGCACCTGCTTGTTGGAAGCCGCCTATGCTATGCGCCGCCGGTTTTCCCGCCGGCCGGAGAGCGGCTTCGCCTCATGGAACAATCGCGTGTCCTTGAGGGGAAAGCGCCGTCGCCCCTAGGCGTTGGCGATGTTGCGCGTGGCGTCGATCCGGTGGCTGGTCAGCAAAAAGCACAGCCCGATGCCGACAAGACAGCAGCCGGCATTGCACAGGAACAAATCCGCATACCCGACGCGCTGCATGACCCAGGCCCCGTAGACCGGTCCCAGGAAATTGCCGATCTGCAGGGACAGCATCATCAGGTTGGAATTGACCGCCTTGAAGCGCGGCGACGAGATGGTGAACATCAGTCCGTAGAGCGCCGGCGAGATGACCCCCATGCCGATGCCCATGAGCAGCGACGAGGCGTACAGCCCGACCAGGCTGTAGGACACGGCCATGAGCGCGAAACTGGCCGAGGAGACGAGGAAGCTGAAGATGATCAGCCGCACCTTGTGGACCTTGTCGAAGAGCCTGTTGCCGAGCAGGCGGATGATGATCATGCAAAACATCTGGATGGTGAAATACGAGCCCACGGAGTGAAATCCCCGGGAGCGGAACAGCCCCTGGGCCATGAAGAAAAGCGAGGCGAAGGTGATGATGTAGATGCCGTTGAGCAAAAGCACCAACCCGATGCGGGGGGTAAGCGCGTTGCGGTACATCTCGCCAAGCGACATGGCCGGCTGGGACGCGTCGCCGTGTCTCGCCCGGCGCTGCCGCCGGCTGATGACGGCGATCATGGCCAGCCCGGGCACGAGCAGCAGGGACATGTCGCGATACGTGTACGCCACCGACGGCAGGTGGGGCGTGACGACGTCGCACACGGACGGGACCAGGGAATAGGGCAAAAGCAGGGCGATGGAATAGAGGCTGAAGGCCTGGCCGCTGTGCTCCGGGGCGATGCGCGAGACCATGAGCGTCATGCAGCCGGCGGAAAGCAGATACACGGCCGCGCCGTTGGCCAGTCGCACGAGCAGGAGGCTCGCGACGCCGTGGGCGTACAGGTAGCTTATGCCGCAGCCGATCATGATCAGCGCCCCGGCCAGGGCGCAGGGAATGGCGTTTTTGACGGTCAGATAGGGGCTGGCGAACAGGAAAAAAGCGATGGTGGAAAGCGACGAGCAGCCGATGAGGAAGCCGCGCCAGTTGGCGGGAATGTCTATTTCCTGGAGATAGAGGTAGAGATTGTAGAAGACCGTGATGTTGCAGTAGGCCAGGAAGATGAGCAGACAGATGCAGATGAAATCGATGGTCAGAAGTTTTGTTTGCTGGGACATGGCGACAAGGCTTCGTTTGTTTCTTGGGGTTGGAGCAGGCCGTTTTTCACGAATCTGGCCACGACACGACTGATGGTTTCGATATCCTCTGGCGAATAGGCATCCTTTTCGATGAACCGCAAAAAGGTGTTCCGGTTGCGCTGAAAGGCGCTGGTCATGATGAAAAGGGAAAAGGCCAGCACCTTGTTTTCCGGGGACGCCTGTGACTTTCCGTTGATTTCGCTTGCCAGCGCCGCCAGGGCCGTAAGCGTCGGCTCGATGGTGCTTTCGTAGATGACGTCGAAAAAGGGGGTCGGGGTGATGAATTCGCGTTGCAGCAAAAGCGTCATCCAGCGTGAGCGGTTGGACGTCAAAAGCCGGGTGATGAGGTCGGTGACGATGCGCTTTGCCCTGTCCCCGGCCTCCTCGCCGCCGGCCGCGCTTTGGGCCGTGGCCTCGGCGATGGCGGCCTGGTGCAGCCGGGCCAGCTCGCCGGACACGTGTTCGATGACCGCCCGGTAGAGCCCTTCCTTGCCGGAAAAGTGGAAGGCGATGGAGGCGATGTTGGTCTTGGCGGCGGCCGCCACTTCCCTTGTGCCGACGCCGGCGTAGCCGTGCTGCGCGAAAAGCCGCAGCGCTTCCGCCAGAAGTCTTTCCCGGGTCTGGCGGCCCTTGGCGAGGCGTTTGTCGTTTTTTTCGGGTGCCTGGGGCATGGCGCGATCCTTGGCCTTGCCCGGCTGTGGCAAGGTGCGGGGAGATATGCGCCCACGCGGCAACATTGTCAATCGATCGATTGATAATGTTAAAGGAAAGGCCTGTCGGACGGCCCGGCCGGGCCGTCGTGGGGAGTGGGGTGGGGCGTCGGGCGGCGGCGGACTCGGTTGGCGGCGTCTTTTTAAACAAATTATCTTTTGTAAAAACAAATGATCAGATGTTTTGAGCGCAAGGATTGGAAGTGTCTGTGTCGCGTCCTGATTTGAAATATCCTGTTATTATTATATATTTATTTTGAATTGATGGACATTTTTGTGAAAACAGCCGCTTTTGCCGCCAAACGCGCGCAACGGGCGGGTCACGAATTCTGAAAAGGCCGTTGACACATTTGTTTTACAATTGTATTGGAAGAGACACAAAGATCACACATCGCCAACACCCCGAGCGCCAACAGGCCGGAGGCTCCCATGACCGGGTTCGACGAAGAGGAAAACCAGCTGATCTCACGGGTCGCCTGGCTCTATTTCCACGAAGAGCTCACCCAGGGGGACATCGGCGAACGCCTCGGGCTCACGCGCCTCAAGGTCAACCGCCTGCTTCAGGCCGGACGCGAGGCCGGGCTGATCCGGGTCGTCATCAACACCGCCTTTCGCGACTGCGTCGCCCTGGAAGCCGACCTCGTCCGCGAGTTCGGCCTGACCCGCGCCATCGTCGTGCCGACCCCCGAGCGCGCCGGACAACATTACTACGAAACCATCGGCCGCCCGGCCGGCGAATACGCCTCCCGCGAGCTGGCCGACGGCCAGCGCCTGGGCGTCGGCTGGGGCAACACCATGCGCGCGGCCATAAACGGCCTGGTCATTCGCGCCGTGCGCGGCCTTTCCGTCACCTCCCTCTACGGCGGCGTGCCCAGAAGCCCGGTCAATCCCTTCGATTCCACGGCCATGTTCGCCAGAAAGCTCTCGGCCGAGGTCTGCAACCACCTGCCCGCGCCCATGTTCGTTTCCACCCCGGACGTGCGCGAGACCATCGCCGCCCAGCCCTTTTTCCGCACCTTTTACAAGGAAGCCCTGGACGTGGACATGATCCTCACCGCCGTTGGCGACATGACCGCCCAGGCCACCAACATCGCGCTGGGGGCCATCAGCCTGGACCAGCGCCGCGATCTGGCCCGGGCCGGCGCGGTGGGGGAATTTTTCGGCCGCTTTCTCGACGCCGACGGCAACGTGCTGGACCACGGCATCAACCAGTGCAGCATGTCTCCGGATTTCGCGGGGCTGTGCAAGGTGCCCCGCATCATTCTCGTCTCCGGCGGCATGGCCAAGGTGCCCATTTTGCAAGCCGTGCTGCGTCGCGGCTATGCGCATGCCTTTGTTACGGACGCGAGCACGGCCCGCAGTCTGCTCAACCCTTAAAGCCAAGGCGGAGCCATGGACAGACAGGAACAGCTCGCCCGTCTGCAGGACGGGGAAACTTTCGACCTTCTCGTGATCGGCGGCGGAGCCACCGGCTGCGGCATCGCCCTGGACGCGGCCACCCGGGGCCTTCGCGTCGCCCTGGTGGAGCGCGACGACTTCGCCCAGGGCACCAGCAGCAAGAGCACCAAGCTGGTGCACGGCGGCGTGCGCTACCTGGAAAAGGCCATCCTCAAGTGCGACCGGGAGCAGTTCAACCTCGTGCGCGAGGGGCTGCGCGAGCGCGGCCGGCTGCTCAAAAACGCCCCCCACCTGGCCCATGCCATCCGCCTCATGACCCCGGTCAAAACCTGGTTTCAGGCCGCCTACATCTTCGCCGGCCTGGTGCTCTACGATCTCCTGGCCGGCCGGCTCTCCCTGGGGCACAGCCGCGTCGTCACCAGGCGCAAGGCGAAAAAGCTCTTTCCCCAGCTCAACCTCGACGACTACAAGGCCGCGGTCATCTACGCCGACGGCCAGTTCAACGACGCGCGCATGGCCGTGACCCTGGCCCGGACCGCCGCCGCCTACGGGGCCGTGTGCGCCAACCACGTGGAAGTGACCGGGCTCGTCAAGGAAAACGGCCGCATCCGCGGCGCGAACCTGCGCGACCGCCAAAGCGGCCGCGCCTGGACCGTGGCCGCCAAGGGCGTGATCAACGCCACCGGCCCCTTTGCCGACGCCATCAGGCGCATGGACGACCCTGATGCGCCGGGCATGCTCAAGGTCAGCTCCGGCATCCATATCCTGCTTGAGTCCGGCACCGTCCCCGACGACCTGTCGCTCATGATTCCGCGCACCGAGGACGGCCGCGTGCTTTTTATGATCCCCTGGCAGGGCCACGTCCTTTTCGGCACCACCGATGAACCGGCGGACATCACGGTCGATCCGGCCCCGGATTGCAAGGACGTGGACTACCTGCTGCGCTACGCCAGCGCCTATCTGCGCAAGCCCGTGACCGGCCGGGACGTCCTGGCCGTGTGGAACGGCCTGCGGCCGCTGGTCTTCGATCCCAAGAAGGGGAGCACCCAGGAGCTGGCCCGCACCCACGTCCTGACCGAGAGCCCGTCCGGGCTTTTGACCATGGCCGGCGGCAAGTGGACGAGCTACCGCGCCATGGCCGAGGACGCCGTGGACGCGGCCTGCGCCGCCTTCGGCCTTGGCGAAGGCCGCCCCTGCGTCACCCGCGAGCTGCGCCTGATCGGTTCGCGGGCCTACTATCCCGAGGCCTGGCGGGATCTGGCCGCCCGCGAAAACATCGCCGAGGAGCTGGCCCGCTCATTGTACTCCCTCTACGGCGATGAGGCCGGAACGGTGCTGGCTCTTGGCCGCGAACTTGATCTCTTGACGCCCATTCATCCGGAGCATCCCTATATCGGCGCGGAAGTGGCCTTTGCCGTGCGCCGGGAGATGGCGGTGCGCCTTGGCGACGTGTTGCTGCGGCGACTGCCTCTTGGACTTGTGGACATGCGCCATGCCGAGGAAGCGGCCCCGGTCGTGGCGGCGATCATGGGGCGGGAACTCGGCTGGGACGAGGACCGTCGCGTCCGTGAAGTGGAGAGCGCCCGCCGGCTGCTTGCGACCTGGTTTTCCGGGCAGGATGCGTCGCAGGCCGGTTCGGCGGACACATTGGCGGAGGAAGGCCTGGGCAAACAGCCCTGTTCCCGCCCGGAAGGGGACGGGCCAACGGTCGAAGCGCTGTAAGAGGGGTATTCCATGAACGAGTCGTCACTTGGCAAGGAGATGTTCTCCGAATTCCTGGGGACCATGATCCTCATCATATTCGGAGCCGGATGCGTGGCCATGAAGGTCTTTTTCGGCGAAGCGCTGAACATATCATGGGATACGATCACCTTCGGTTGGGGATTGGGCGTCTTTTTCGGGGTGCTGGCCAGCCTGCGCTCCGGCGCGCACATCAACCCCGCCGTGACTCTGGCCCTGGCCGCCACCGGCCGCTTCCCCTGGGGCAAGGTGCTGCCCTACACCCTGGCCCAGACCGCCGGCGGCTTTCTCGGCGCGGCCATCGTGTTCCTTGATTTCAAGGCCAAATGGCTCATGGCCGACCCGACGCTGGTCAAAACGGCCGGCATCTTCTGCACCTTCCCGGCCGTGCCCGGGTTCTGGCCGGGCTTTATCGACCAGATCATCGGCACCGCCGTGCTCATGTTCGGCATCCTTTCCATCGGCGACTTCGGCGCCAAGAACAAAGTGCCCTGGATCGGCCCCGTGGCCGTGGCCATGCTGGTCATGGCCATCGGCATGAGCCTCGGGGCCATGAACGGATACGCCATCAACCCGGCCCGCGACTTCGGCCCGCGCTTTTTCGCCCTGCTGGCCGGCTTCACCCAACCGAACCTGATGGATGTGAGCATCGTGCTCGTGCCCATCCTCGGACCCCTCGTCGGCGGCCCGCTTGGTGCGCTTGTCTACGACAGGACCACCGGAGCGCTCAACAAGGACCCCAATGCCGATTTTTGCGAAGACGGCGCGCAGGAATGTGAGGAGTGTAGATCATGAGCAAGTACATTCTGGCCCTTGACCAGGGCACGACCAGTTCCCGGGCCATCCTTTTCACCCGCGAAGGCGACATCAAGCAGATCGCGCAAAAGGAGTTCACCCAGATTTATCCCCAGCCGGGTTGGGTGGAGCACAACGCCAACGAAATCTTCGACACCCAGTCCTTCGTCATGGGCGAATGCCTGAGCCAGGCCGATGCCGACGCCTCGGATGTGGCGGCCATCGGCATCACCAACCAGCGCGAGACCACCGTGGTTTGGGAAAAGGCCACCGGCTCCCCCATCCACAACGCCATCGTCTGGCAGGACCGCCGCACGGCCGGCTTTTGCGACGAGCTCAAAAAACGCGGCCTGGAAGACACCTTCCGCTCCAAAACCGGCCTGGTCATCGACGCCTATTTCGCCGGCACCAAGATCCGCTGGATGCTCGACAACGTCCCCGGAGCCCGGGCCAAGGCCGAAAAGGGCGAACTGCTCTTCGGCACCATCGATTCCTGGCTCATCTGGAACCTGACCAAGGGCGCGGTCCACGTCACCGACACGTCCAACGCCAGCCGGACCCTGCTCTACAACATCCATACCGGCCAGTGGGACGACGAGCTGCTCGATATCATGGGCGTGCCCCGCTCCATGCTGCCCCGCGTGAGCCAGTCCTCGGAAGTGGTCGGCGAGGTGCATCCCGAGTTTCTGGGCCGGGCTCTGCCCATCGCCGGCATCGCCGGCGACCAGCAGGCCGCCACCTACGGCAACGCCTGCCTGCACGAGGGCATGGCCAAAAACACCTACGGCACCGGCTGCTTCATGCTCATGAACACCGGCACCACCCCCCGCCCCAGCACCAACAACCTCCTGACCACCGTGGCCTGGGGCACGCCGTCGGGGCGGTATTACGCCCTGGAAGGCAGCGTGTTCATCGCCGGCGCGGTGGTGCAGTGGCTGCGCGACGGCCTTGGCATCATCAAAAGCGCCCCCGAGGTGGAACAGCTCGCCCTGTCCGTGCCGGACAACGGCGGCGTCTTTCTGGTGCCGGCTTTTGTCGGCCTTGGCGCGCCCCATTGGGACCAGTACGCCCGCGGCACCATGGTCGGCATCACCCGCGGCACGACCAAGGCCCATATCGCCCGGGCGGCCATCGAATCCATCGCCCTCCAGACCTACGACATCATGGGCTGCATGCAAAAGGACGCCGGCATCAAGCTGGAGACCCTGCGTGCCGACGGTGGGGCCACCCGCAACAACCTGCTCATGCAGTGCCAGGCAAACGTGCTGGGCGTGCCTGTCGAGCGGCCCAGGGTGACCGAGACCACGGCCCTTGGCGCGGCCTATCTGGCCGGCCTGGCCGTCGGCTTCTGGCAAAGCGAGGACGAAATCGCCGCCATGTGGCAGCTCGACCGCCGCTTCGAGCCGAACAAGTCCCCGGCCGAGCGGGAAAAGCTGATCCACGGCTGGCAGCGGGCCGTGGAACGCTGCAAGAACTGGGTGGAAGCCTAGCAGACACGCACCCGTGCCGGCCTCGCCATACGCCATAACGATTGCAAGGCCGGCGCGCGAACATATTGCCCGGTCCCCGCGGTTGCCCTAAGGCGAGCCAAACCGCGGGGAAAACATGCGCGCGGCGGCATGGCTTCGGCCATGCCGCCTTATTTTATGGGGAAGAGGGGAGGAGGAGATGCGAGAGGGGAAACCCTTTAAAAAGGGCAGTAGCCCCTCTCGCGCTCTCCCCTTCCTAAATCTTATAATGGGGACCTTGTCCGGTCAGGCCATTTCGAGGACATTTCGTATGAAAGGCGTGGGGAAGCGGCCTTTGGTGGTTGCTGTGCTGGGGCTAACCGATGGCGGCGGTGAGGATGGCCGCCAGTTCGTCGGACGACAGTTCCACGGGGTTGCCCCGCATGCTGCTGGCCTTGGCGGCTTTTTCGACGACGAGCGGGATGTCGGCCGCCGTCACGCCGAGGTTTCCCAGGGAGGGGGCCTGGAGGGCGCGGCAGGTTGCGGCCAGCCAGTTCGCGGCGTCTTCCGGCGTGGCTTCCGGCGAACCGGTGAGCAGGCGGGCGGCCGTGGCGTAGGCGGCCAGGGCGGGAGCCTCCGGGGCGCGGTCGCGAAGGGCCTTGATGTTGGCCGCCGTGACGAAGGGCAGGAGGCTTGCGCAGACGAAACCGTGCGGCGCGCCGAAAAGGCCGCCGATGGGCGCGGCGAACCCGTGCACGGCCCCGAGCTTGGCATTGGCCAGGGCCATGCCGCCCAAAAGACTCGCCAGGGCCATATCCTCTCGCGCCTGAAGGTCGTTTCCGTCCGCATAGGCCGCGGCGAGTCCCCGGGCGGCCCGGGGCAGCCCCTCCCGGCACAGGGCGTCGGTCATGGGGTTGGCCTTGTCCGAGACGAAGGACTCCAGCAGCTGGGTCAGGGCGTCGAGGCCCGTGGCCGCCGTCACCGCCGGCGGCATGGTCGCCGAAAGCAGCGGGTCCACCAGGGCGACCTCCGGAAGCATCATGGCCGAACGCAGGCTGACCTTCACCCGCGCCTCGGGCACGGTGAGCACGGCGTTGGCCGTGGCCTCGGCTCCGGTGCCGGCCGTGGTCGGCACGGCGATGCACGGCAACGGGCGCTCGGTCAGGGGCCGGCCCTGGCCGACCACCTCCAGATAGGTGAGGATCTCGGCGGTGTTGGTTGCCAGCGCGGCCACGGCCTTGGCCGTGTCGAGGGCGCCGCCGCCGCCGATGCCGACCACCACGTCGCAGCCGGCCTCGCGGGCCAGACGCGCGCCGGTCGCGGCCGTTTCCACGGCGGGTTCCCCGGCCACGGGAAAGACGGTCACAGTCAGGCCGGCCTGGCGCAGGGCCTTAAGCAGTGCCTGGTGCCGCTCCGGGGTCGCGCCCGTGACGATGAGCGGGGCGCGGCCGTGCGCGGCGATGTGTTCGGGGAGTTGGCCGGCCGTGTCGCGGCCGAAGATGACCTTGCCCGGAGTTTGGAATGTAAAGTTCATGGGCCACTATGGCCCGCCTAGGGCCCTGGTGCAAGGGAGCAGGGGGTGGCCCCGGGAAGGCGGAGAGGCGGGAAAAAGGCCGTCCCGCTTGCCGTGCCGGGAAAAGCATCGTAAGAATGGCATAATCCGAGAAGCCCTTGATGGGGAAAAACGAGGGAACGGTCAGGGAAATCAAGCGATCCTCAAGGAGTGGGAATATGTCCAAGACATTGCTTATCGATAGGAACATTGCGCAGGGAACCATTCTGGCGGACACGATAAAGGGCCAGGCCTACGAGGTCGACGTCGTGCATTCCGTCGAAGAAGCGGAAGCGATTTTCAAACGGGAAACCTTCGACGCCGTCGTGTTGGATGTTTCCTTCGAAGCGGAAGCCAAGGATGCGGTCAAGCGCGTCAGGGAAAGCGCGGCTGCCGCCTCGGAAAAAAGAACCCCCCTGATTGTCGTGACCAAGAACTTTGGCGAAAGCTCCTTTCTGCTCGATTCGGGCGAGGTGGATGTCTTGCTGGAATACCCGGCCCATGTGGAGCAGTTGCGGCAGGTGGTCGAGCAATTCGTCGGCTGCTGAGCCGGGGTGGCGCTATGGAGGGCCGCAGAGCGCCGCCCTCCCTTCCTCTTGCAACGTCCCCTCAGGAGATTGGCCTCGGCCGTCGCCGTGAAAAGAGCCCGCGCCGAGCCGGTTGTTTCGCGCGCCCGGCGCGCGATCGCCCGATCGCACGGTGTGCATCGATCGGTCTTTCTTTGTTCCCTTTGGCCAGGAACTGGGCGTGGGAACGAAACACAACCGAACTCCTCGGATATTGTTTTGAAGTATTGATGTTTCTATCCGTATCCCCAAAACGACGTTGAAAAATCACCTCACGAAGCTGATGATGCTGGATGAGAAATTTTACAAGATCGAAGGAATGGATGCGCGCGTATCCTCCGGAAGCGTGAAGTTCGCCAAAAACGGCCTTCGCCTGAGCCCGACCCTGCTCGCCAACTATGGCTTCAGCCAGGGCGACGAATTCAAGGTTTCCTGCCTGGACGCCGGCAAGATCGTGCTGGAGAGAAAGTCGAACTAGCCTTTCCCCGGCTTTTTTGCCTGTTGGCCCATATCCTCCGGCGGGAACCCGGAGGTATGGGCTTTTTTATCGCGCGTCCTGGTGGAAGGAGGAGGGGGGCGCCGTCAAGGACGCCGGGCCGTCGGCACGTGTCGCTTGGTGGTCCGGGAGTCGGAAACTTTCCCGGTGAAAGGAAAATAGGCCCGCGACACTTGACCTTTTCGCCCCGTTCTCTCTACTATATCGTCCATGAAGGCCACATCCCCGTTCAGTCCCTCCAGTCCGTGCCGCTTGGGACATCGTCCCGGCAGCGCTTGGCTCGACGGCTTGGGGAACGCATCCCAGCCGCCAACTTCCGCTTTTCTCTCCCGCCTTGCCGGGAACGCCTCCGCATTCGCATTCGCCGCCGCCGCCGTTGCTGGATAGCCGGGCCGCGCGTAAGGCGCCCGCTCGGCTGATCCTCGTGATCCGGAACAACTCGTTGGCCCTGGCCATGCAGTCGCGACCGCCCGTCGGCCCGCCCCTTTGTCGGGCGCGCGCCGCCTCTCGTCTGTCGCGACGGCGTTTGTCCGCACACTATCCAGCACGGAGAAAACAGCATGTATCTGCCCCAGCCCGCCGAACTTCGGATTTCGGATGATACCCTCGATCCGTCGTGTACCGACGGCCTTGCCCATACCTGCCCCGTTCCCGGCTTTCGCAGCGTGCCGCGCACGGGCGTGATCCACGTCATGCACCGCGCCCGGGCGCTGGGATTTACCTCCGAGCACCCGGAATGGGCCAACCTGGGCCAGGGCGCGCCGTCCACTTCCGGGCTGCCCGACGCCCCCCGGCGCATCGCCTGCGTGGAGTGCGACGCCTGCGAACAGGAATACGCGCCGGTCGCCGGCCGGCAGGACCTGCGCATGAAGGTGGCCGAGTTCTACAACCACTTTCACCGCCGGGGGAAACGCTCCAAGTACACCTGGCGCAACGTCTGCATCGCCCCGGGCGGGCGTGCGGCGCTCACCCGCGTCGCCGCGGCCCTCGGCAACATCAACCTCGGCCATTTCATCCCGGATTACACGGCCTACGAGGAACTGCTGGCCGTCTTCCGTTCCTTCACTCCGATCCCCATTCTCCTCGATCCCGAGACCGGCTACCGCATGGCTCCTTCCGTGCTGGAGCGTGAGATCGTCAGCCGGGGCCTCGGGGCGATCCTCACCTCCAATCCGTCCAACCCCACGGGCCGGCTGGTGGCCGGGGACGAACTGCGGCGGTGGGTGGAACTCTCCAGGACGTACGACTGCGCCCTGATCATGGACGAGTTCTATTCCCATTACGTCTACGGCCGGGACGAGGCGCGGGTTTCGGCCGCGGCTTTCGTGGAGGACGTGGACCGGGACCCGGTGATCGTGGTGGACGGCGTGACCAAGAACTGGCGCTATCCTGGCTGGCGGGTCGGCTGGATCGTGGGCCCGAGCCCGGTCATCGAGGCCGTGGCCAGCGCCGGCTCGTTTCTGGACGGCGGCGCGAACCATCCGCTCCAGCGCGCGGCCATGGAGTTGCTCTCCCCGGAGGTGGCCGAGCGGGAGATCGCGGCCATCAAGGCGGAATTCGGCCACAAGCGCGAGTACCTCGTGCGCGAACTGCTCCAGCTGGGGTTCGAGATCGAGGCCGAGCCGGCCGGCGGCTTTTACGTCTGGGCCAGCCTCAAGGGCCTGCCCGAGGCGTTTCGCGACGCCATGGTCTTTTTCGAAAAGGCGTTGGCGGAAAAGGTCATCGTCGTGCCCGGGGCGTTTTTCGACGTGAACCCCGGGCGGCGGCGGCCCCATTCGTGCTACAAGGACCACATCCGGCTGAGCTTCGGGCCGGACATGGAGGTGCTGCGGCGCGGCGTGGCGGGGCTTGCGCGGATGTTGCGGGGCGGCGGAAGCCTTTGAGGCGGCCGCCGGCCGGGGGGACTTCGCCGCCTCAGACCAGGATGTCCAGGGATACGGTCGTCGGCGGGAGGAGGCTGGGGTTTTGCGCGGTTTCGCTTGTGGCGGCGTTGCCGGAAACGGCGGCGGGAGGCGTTGCCGCGCCCGTGGCGTTTGATGCGCCGGCGCCGGTGGCCGTTTCGGTCGCCGGAGCGGTCTGATCGTCGGTTTGCTGTGTATCGGCTGTCTGGCCGGCGTCCTGCCCGGTCGACGCGTCCTGATCGCCCGGCGTCGTGGCTGTGGATGCGTCGGCCGCATCGGCGGTTTGCGACGTATCGGCGGCATCGCCCTGGCTTGGGTCCTGGGGCTGGGTCGCCTCTTCGGCCCGCTTTTCGATGTCGTCCTTGAGGTTGTCCAGGTTGTCGGCCGATTGGTCCATGTATTCGTCGTTGGTCACCTGCTTGACGCCCTCTTTCACCTTGTGCTGCATGATGGCGGCGGCGGCATATTTCGAAACGCCGCTGCCGGTAAGGGCGGCGTACTGCGCGTCGAGGCTTCCGAGCAGCGACCCCATCTTGTCGCTGAAGCTCATATCCGTTTGAAGATCCATGATCGTCGCCGCGACATATTTTGATTGGCCGGAGTCCGCGTGCACAAAATTATTTCCCAGCAGATCGGACGCGCCCCCGGCCGTTGTTCCCATGGCACGCTGGTAGATGCGGCTGCCGTTTCCGGTGGATGCGGCCGCATCGGCCTGTTGCGTCCCGGTCGTGGCGGCCTTTTGCGATAGGGCAAGGCCCGCCGTGAAAGGCGATGTCGCGCTTCCGATCTCCATGTCCGGCCTCCCGTATTCGGTGTCATATTACCTATCGGTGAGGTAGGCGAAAAACTCTAGGTCTGATCGCCTGTTCGATGGGACTGTGGCGGAAATTTATTTGCGCAACAGCCGCAAGCCGTTGCCGAGAACAGTCGGATTCGTGCCCATGTCGACAAGGATGGTCGGCGCTGTGGCGCTCTTGTCCGTTCCCGGATGGTTGATTGCCGGCGATTGCCGCCTCAGACCAGGATATCCAGGGATGCGGTCGTCGGCGGGAGGAGGCTGGGATTTTGCGCGGGTTCGCTTGTGGCGGCGTCGCCGGAAACGGCTGTGGGCGGCGTTGCCGCGCCCGTGGCGTTTGATGCGCCGGCGGCGGTGGCCGCTTCGGTCACGGTCTCGGCCTGCTGTCCGCCGTTCTCCCGGGTGTCGGCTAACGCGCTGGCGTCCTGCCCGGTCGGCGCGGCCTGATCGGTCGCTGTTGTGGCCGTGGATGCGTCGGCCGTGTCGGCGGTTTGCGACGTATCGGCGGCATCGCCCTGGCTGGGGTCCTGGGGCTGGGTCGCCTCTTCGGCCCGCTGTTCGATCTCGTCCTTGAGGTCGTCCAGGTTGTCGGCCGATTGGTCCATGTATTCGTCGTTGGTCACCTGCTTGACGCCGTCTTTCACTTTATGCTGCATGAGGGTCGCGACGACGTATGTCGAGTCGTGGCTGGAAACATGCATTTTGGTGTTAAGGAGTGCGGCTTGCCCCTTGAGGCTGTCAAGCAAGGTCCCCATCTTGTCGCCGAAGTCGCGCTCCGTCTGGAGATTTGAGACCGTCGCCGTGACGTATTTCGATTGTTCAAAATTCGTCTGGACAAAATTATTGGCCAGGACATTCGACGCGCTCGATGCCGTCGATCCCAGGGCTCTTTGGTAGCCGCGGCCCGAATCGGTGGCGGACCCGGCCGCATCGGCCTGTTGCTTCCCCGTCGTGCCCATGGTTTGCGATACGGCAAAGCCGGCCGCAAACGGCGATGTCGCGCTCCCTATCTCCATGTCCGGCCTCCCGCTATGGTATCATTGTTTACTATCGGCAGGAAAAACGGAAAACTATAGGCCTGACTCCTTGTTTGATATGTCTGACCGGTATCCGGACTATTTCCGCAACAGCCGCAGTCCGTTGCCGATGACCAGCAGGCTCGTGCCCATGTCGGCGAAGACGGCCAAAAGCATGGAGCCGTAGCCCGCCACGGTCAGCGCCAGCACGAGCCCCTTGAGCCCCAAGGCCAGGGCGATGTTTTGGCGCAGCACGGCGACGGTATCCCGGGACAGCCGGATAAAGGCGGCGAGCTTGCGCGGGTCGTCGTCCATGATGGCCACGTCCGCCGTCTCGATGGCCGCGTCGGTGCCGGCCGCGCCCATGGCGAAGCCGATGTCCGCCGCCGCCAGCGCCGGGGCGTCGTTGATGCCGTCGCCGACCATGCCCACCAGCCCCTTGCCGCGATGCTCCCGGCGAAGCGCCGCGATGGCCTCGGCCTTGTCCTCGGGCATCCGGTCGCCATGGGCGGCATCGATGCCCACCTCCCGGGCGATGGCCTCGGCCGTGTGGGTGTTGTCCCCGGATAAAAGCACGGTGGAAACGCCGAGGGCATGAAGTTGGGCCACGGCGTCGCGGCTGTGGGGCCGCACCGCGTCGGCGGCGGCGAAAAGCGCCAGCACTCCGTCCGCGTCGGCCAGGAGCACGGTGGTCTTGCCCACGCTTTCGAGGGCATCGAGCCTCGCCTCCAGGGCCGGCGAGCACAGCCCAAGCTCCTCGATCAGCCGGTGGTTGCCGAGATGAAAGACGCGGCCGTCCACGGTGCCGCGCACGCCAAGGCCGGGCAGGGCGGTGAACGCCTCCACGTGCCGGGGCGTTATGCCGTCGTCCGCCGCCGCGTTCGCCACGGCCCGGGACACGGGATGGTCCGAGCGCGCGGCCAGGCTTGCCGCCACGGCCCGGTTGGCGGCCGCCTCGCCGGCGCGGTTTTCGAAGTCCGTCTGGGCCGGCCGGCCGGTGGTCACCGTGCCGGTCTTGTCGAGGCCCAGGGCGCGCAGGGCGTGGCCCCGCTCCAGAAACAGCCCGCCCTTGACCAGGATGCCGTGCTTGGCGGCGGCGGCCAACCCGCTGACCACGGAGACCGGCGTGGAGATGACCAGGGCGCAGGGGCAGGCGATGACCAGGATGACCAGTCCCTTGTATATCCAGTCCACGAACCCGCCGCCCCAGAAAAGCGGCGGCAGCACGGCCACGGCCACGGCCACGGCGAAGACGGCCGGGGTGTAGACCGCCGCGAAGCGGTCCACGAAGCGCTGGGTGCCGGACTTTTTGCTTGGCGCGGCCACCACCGCCCGGGTGATGCGGGAAAGCGTCGAGTCGTCGGCCAGGGCCGTCGTCTCCATCACCAGTTCGCCTTCCTGGTTGATGGCGCCGGCGAAAAGGGGGTCGCCCGGCTCTTTCTCCACAGGCAGGCTCTCGCCGGTGATGGGCGACTGGTCGACCGAGGACCGGCCGGCGACCACCTTGCCGTCGAGGGGTACGCGCTCCCCGGGCTGCAAGCGCACCGTCGCGCCGACCGGCACTTCCCGGGCGGGAACCACCGCGAACGCGCCGTTTTCCCGCCGCATGGTCGCCTGCTCCGGGGCCAGGGACAAAAGCGCCGTGACCGCCTGCCTGGCCCTGGCCAGGGACGCGGATTCCATCTGTTCGGCAATGGCGAAAAGCACCATGACCATGGCCGCTTCCGGGAACTGGCCGAGAAGGACCGCCCCGGTGGCGGCGATGCTCATGAGCGCGTTGATGTTGAGTTCCCGGTTTTTGAGCGCCGTCAATCCCTTGCGGTAGATGGGCAGGCCGCAGGCCAGGATGGCGGCCAGGGCGCAGGCAAGGGGCAGCCAGGGCCTAAAAATCCCCAGCCATTCGGTGACCTCCGCCGCCACGGCGACGGCCAGGGCCGCGACCTGGACCGGCGTCACCCACGGTCCGGTCGGCCCGGCGGCCAGGCGCGGCGGCCCCTCGGCCGTGACCGGCACGGCCTCCATGCCCAGCGCCGCGATGGCCGCCACGATGCCGATGGTGTCCGGCAGGTCGTGGTGCACCGTCAGCTCCCGGGCCAGCAGGTTGAAGCGCATCCCGGCCACACCGGGCATGGCCCCGAGCGCCTTGCGGATCATGGCCTCTTCCATGGGACAGTCCATGGCCTCAATGCGGAAGGTGTCCTTTCTGGCCGCTTCAGGAATGTCTTCCCCGGCCCCGGGCGCGTCGGCGCTTGTCCGGCAATTTTCGTGGCCGCAACAGCAGGGCTTATCAAACGGATCATGACCATGGTCATGGGAGTGCGCATGGCTTGGCATGGAAAATCCTCCTTGCGTTGTTCGCCCCCATGACACACCTTGGAGCGACTCCAGGGTCAAGCCCTTATCCGTATCGGAGGAAAAAAAGCATGCGCATCGGTGAACTGGCCAGACGCACGGGGTGCCGGCCGGATACGGTCCGGTACTACGAGAAGGAAGGGCTCTTGCCGCCGCCGGAGCGTTCGGACGGCAACTACCGGCTCTACAACGCCGCCCACCTCGCCCGGCTGTCGTTTATCCGCAACTGCCGGGCGCTGGAAATGAACCTCGACGAAATCCGGGCCCTGCTCGCCCTTACGGACGGCGCTTGTCCGGATTGCGGCGAGGTCAACACGCTGCTCGAAACGCACATCGGCCACATCACCGAGCGCATCGACCGCCTCCAGGCCCTCCAGGCGCAACTGCGCGCCTTGCGCCAACGCTGCACCGGGGCCACGCCCATCGACCAATGCGGCATTATCCGCGAATTGACGGAACCGGCCGTCCCTTCGAAGTGAAACGAAAGGCAATGGCGGGGTTAGGCGGGCGTTTTCCGGGGACCGGCCGGGGCGGGGTGGTCGGGACGGCCGGTTGCGTCGCGCCGGAGGCCTTGCCATTTTCCGAATCGGACCAATAATGCATTATGCTCCCTTGGTCCGCCTGTCTTCCCGGCAGGGGCGGGAGCCTCGCGAGGAGGTGTGCATGTTGCGGATGGCGGTCGGGCATGCCAAGTGTCTGGATGCGGACTGCGCCGCCCGGAGCGCGGTTGCGTCCTGCCGGCAGGGGCTTGGCGACGCGGCGCCGGTCGGGCTGCTTTTGTTCACCGGGGTCGGCTACGACCACGGCCTGATTTTGCGCGTCATCGAGGAGGCCTTCCCGGGCGTGCCCCTGGTCGGCGCGACCACGGCCGGCGAGATGTCCTCGGTCGGCGGCGTCAGCGACGATTCGGTGCTGCTCGTGGCCTTTGGCGGCGAGGGCATCGGCTGCTCCGTGGGCCTTGTCCGCGACTTCGCCGGCCCGGGTGCCGATGCGGCGGCCCAGGCGCGCGACGCCCTGGAAACGGCCCGGAAAGGCCTCGTCGCGCCCCCGTCCCTGTGCCTGGCTTTCCCGGACGGCGGCCGGGGCGGCGTCCAGGCCTTCGGCCAGGCCCTGGATGCGGCCCTTGGCCCGGAGTGCATGGTCCTTGGCGGCATCTCCGCGCGGCAACTTGCCGACCGGCGGCCCGTGCGCCAGTTTTGCGGCCGCGAGGTGCTCCTTCATGCCGCGCCGTTTATGCTGCTGACCGGCGATATCCCCTCGGCCATGCGCCTGTCGCGGGGCTGGCGGCCCGTGGGCGGCCTGTCGCGCGTGACCGGGGTTTCCGGGAGCATCGTCAGCCGTATCGGCGACGACACGGCCCTGGATTTCTACCGCCGCTACCTCGGCCCCCATGCCGAACCGGCCACGGAACTGCCCCTGGCCGTGGCCTGCGAGGTGAAAAAGGATTTTTACCTGCGCGCGCCGGGGTTCTACAGCGAGGACGACGGCAGCATTCAGTTCGCGGCCGGCGTGCCCGAAGGGGCCATGGTCCAGCTGGCCGAGGCCGACCGGCCCGGCATGCTCGCCGACATCCGCGCCAGGAGCCGGGAGCTGGCCGAAGAAGCCAGGGGCGCGTTCACGCCGGCCGGCGCACTGCTTCTTTCCTGCTCCACCCGCAAGGACATCCTCGGCACCAGGGCCGACGAGGAAGTTTCCCAGATGGTCGCCGCGCTGCCGCCGGGCACGCCCGTGGCCGGGTTCTACTGCTTCGGGGAACTCGCCCCCTCGGCCAGGGACCTGCCCCTGCACCTGCACAACGGGTCCCTCGTAAGCCTCGTGCTTGGCGGCGAGGTCGCGGCGTCTCGTCTTGCGCCCGTGGATGCCAAGGATTCCTGCCCCACCGGCGAGGCCGAATCCCTGCGCCGGGAAATCCGCGCCCTGACCCGGGCCCTGGACCGCGCCAACAGCTCCCGGGAACGTCTCGAAGCCCAAAAAGACCGCTCCCAGGCCCTCATGCGGGCCATCAACCAGGAAATCAACGAGGCGCGCCTGGAAATCCAGCGCAAAAACGAACTGCTGCGCCAGGCCCTGGCCCTGGCCGAGGAAGTGCAGCGCAACCTCCTGCCCCAGGCCGCGCCGGGACTGCCGGGCTTCGATATCGCCGGCACCAGCCTCTACAGCGATGAAACCGGCGGCGACTACTACGACTTCATCCACGAGCCCAACGAACAAAATGGCAGCTTCGGCGTCATCATCGGCGACGTTACCGGCCACGGCATCGCCGCCGCCCTGCTCATGACCACAGCCCGGGCCTTTCTGCGCATGCGCTCCTTCCAGCCCGGCTCGCTGGCCGCCGTCATCGACGACGTCAACAAGCTCCTGTGCGCCGATCTGGCCGATTCCGGCCGGTTCATGACGCTCTTCTACCTCGCCATCGATATCGAGAAAAAACGCATCCACTGGGTGCGCGCCGGACACGACCCCATCATCCTCTACGACGCCGAAACCGGCCTCGTCCAGGATATCCCCGACAAGGGCGGCCCCCCCCTCGGCATCGTCACCGAAGCCCGCTACGCCGAAAACAGCGCCGCGGGCATGAAGCCCGGCCAGGTGGCGCTGCTCGCCACCGACGGCCTCTGGGAAGCCCGCAACCCCGCCGGCGAAATGTTCGGCAAGGACCGCGTACGCGAACTGCTCAAGCGGCATCATGGCGCTCCGGCCGCCGAAATCGTCGATGCCGTCCTGGCCGGGCTGTGCGCTTTCCTCGGCGAGGCCCAGCCCGAAGACGACGTCACCCTCGTCGCTATCAAGGTGCTGCCCGAGGCGTAGGCGTCGTCGTCGTAGCCGGGGCGCTGCCCCGGACCCCGCCGGGAGGCCACGGGCCCCCCGGACCCCCCATCCGGGGTGCTTTGGCGGGTGGGAGTGGGGTTGGCTGGCGGGAAGGCGGAGTGTGAGAAGATGGCGGCGGAATTTGTCTGGGACGAGCTTGTCGCGAAGCGACATGCACCGTCCCGGCAAATTCCGCCGCCACCACGCCGGTCGCCCCAAGGGGGCGACATTCGGAGAACATCTCTTCTTTTTGTAAATGCGGCGCTTCGCCGCTGGCGTGGTTGTTGCCGCAATCGTGTCCGGCGTCGAGGCGCAACGCGCCTCGTGTCGCCGGGCCGATTGCGGCAACAAGAAAGGCACCACCGACATCACCGACCGAACTCCCGCCTCACCATCCCAACCCGGTAAAGGGAGGTCCGGAGGGCATAAGCCCTCCGGCGGGTCCAGGGCGGAGCCCTGGCGGGGTCGCAGGGGCAGCGCCCCTGCCTCATCCTGTCGCTTGCCGCCTGCTGCCTAAACGCCGCCGCGTACGAACGCCCCGGGCGTGATGCCGAAGGCTTCGCGAAAGGCGGCGATGAAGGCGGAGGTGGAGTCGTAGCCGCATTCGATGGCGGTGGTGGTGACGGTTTTGCCGGCTTCGAGCAGCGAAAGCGAGGCGAGCAGTCGCGCCCGGCGTCGCCAGTTGCCGAAGGTCAGCCCGGTTTGGCCGACGAAGAGGCGGCCGAGGGTACGTTCGGTCATGCCGGCGGATTTGGCGAAGGCGCTGGCGGTGCGGCTGTCGTCGGGGCTGTCGGTGAGGGCTTGGCAGATGGCGGTCAGGCGCTGGTCCTTGGGCCAGGGGAGGCTGAAGTCGGCGACGGGGAGGCTGGCGAGCTGGTCGAGGAGCGCGGCCACGAGCCGGCCGTCGGGACCGTGTTCGTCGTAGAGCACGGGCAGGGCGCAGACGGCGAGGATGAGTTCGCGGGCCAGGGGCGTGACGGAGAGCACGAGGCATTGCAGCGGGCGGAAGATGTCCTGGTCCCAGCCGATATAGAGGCCGCGCATTTCGGAGCGGCGCGATGCGGCGACTTCGTGGGCCATGCCGGGCGGCACCCAGACGGCGCGTTGGGGCGGGGCGACGTGGCTGCCGGTTTCGGTACGCACGAGGAGCACGCCTTCGCCGGCGAAGGAGAGCTGGCCGAAGGGGTGGGCGTGGGCCCGGGACACGGACCCGGCGGGCAGGGATTCGCTGCGCGGGTAGACGGGCCGGGGCAGGGTTTGGAGGGTGGGGGCGATACGTTCCGTGGTCATGTCTGTTTCCAGCTATATATTGTCTTTCTAGCGCGAGACGGCGCGTCTGTCCATGCTTAGGTTTTTGCCGACGCGGGCCGCGAGGGCGCGCGTCGATTCCAGCATTGGGGCGAGACGGCCGCATGGGCCGGGGAGATGGACATGGTTGGGAAGATACTCGAGAAAATTGCCAAGGATTGGTTTTTGGCGGGCATGGTGCTTGCGGTGGCGCTGGCCACGGTGTTTCCGGAATTCGGGTCGATCGGCGGGGCCATGCATGCGGAGCAGGTGTCCAACTGGGGCATCTTCATGATCTTTCTGCTGCATGGCTTGGCGCTTTCCACGGAGCATCTGCGCCGGGGCATGTCGCGCTGGAAGCTGCATCTGTTGGTGCAGGCCATGACCTTTGTGGTGTTTCCGATTTTGTATTTCCCGTTTCGGGCGCTTTTCGGCGGTTTGATGCCGCCGGGGCTGTTGCTTGGCTTCCTCTATTTGTGCGCCCTGCCGTCGACGGTGTCCTCGTCGGTGGCCATGACGGCTATTGCACGGGGCAACGTGCCGGCGGCGATATTCAACGCCACCTTGTCGAGCCTGCTCGGCATCGTGCTGACGCCTTCCATCGTGGAGTTGATCGAGGGTGTGCAGGGGACCGGCGGGCTGCCGTTCGGCCATGCCGTGGTCAACATCTCGCTGATGCTGCTTCTGCCTTTCGTCCTGGGGCAGGTATTGCGTCCTTTTTTGGGCAAGCTGGCCTCGCGGCACAAGAAGTTCATCAACACCTTCGACAAGCTGGTGATTGTGGTCCTCGTGTATGGAACGTTTTGCGACTCGGTCAAATCCGGCTTGTGGACGCACACCGGCCTGGAGGTGCTGGTGGTGACGCTCGGCGGCGCGGCGCTTCTTCTGGCCCTGGCCCTGTTCCTGTCGAGCTTTATCGGCAAGCGGATGGGGATGCCGGTGGAGGATCGGATCACGGCGGTTTTTTGCGGCTCGAAGAAGACCCTGGCTTCGGGCGTGCCCATGGCGCGGCTTATTTTCGGCGCCAATCCGGCCCTGGGCCTGATCGTGCTGCCGATTATGTTTTACCATCCGCTCCAGCTGTTCGTGTGTTCGCTCCTGGCGTCGCGGTATGCCCGTCGCGATACGGTCTCCGCGTCGCCGGTCGCGGATGTGATGCCCGGAACGGCGGTGATGGAAGCGGTGCGCGTGCGTTCCTGATTTGCCCCCATCCACCCTCGGTTGCCGCGTCCCGGGTCGTTATTGGAAGTCCATGACCAGGGGCGCGGCTTGTTTTGCCGGCGCGCCGTCGCGCTCGAGCGGCACCGGCGGCGGGCAGGCCGAGGCCTCGGGAATGGACAGCACCCGGCCCACGGCCAGATTTTTCGGGTCCAGTCCCGGGTTGGCCCGGGACAGGTCGTCCAGGGGGATGCCGAAGCGTTCGGCGATGGCGGCGGGGTAGTCTCCGGGCACGACCACGTAGCGCAGGCCGATGGGCTCTTCGTCGGGCAGGGCGGACGGGTCCGGCTTTGCCCGCTCGGCCGCTTGCGGGGCGGCCTCGGAGGGCCGGGGCACGAGGATGATGTCGCCGACCTTGATGCGGCAGGGATCAAGTCCCTTGTTGTGGGCCAGGACGGCGGCAAGGGGCACGTGGTAGGTCTTGGCGATGCGGGCGGGGTTGTCGCCCGGCCGGGCAATATGGCTGATGTCCTCGGCCCGGACGCCCGCGCAGGCCAGAAGGACGCAGCCGAGGGAAAGCAGCGCGCGCCGGATCATGGGCTTCCTCCGGGTTGCGGTGGCACTTTGCGCCAGACCTAGCAGGCCGGTCGGAATTTGACAATCCGGCCGCGCTTTGGGATAGCCCTGGCGTGCCTTTCCATAGTGATCAGGAGGTGACGCCATGAAATTTCGCACCCTTGTCGCGCCCGTGCTGCTTGGCTGCCTGGCCGGAGGGCTTTCCGGCTGCGGCGCCTTGAAAATGTCTTCGTCGGAGCCGGCCAAGGATCTGGTCGCTTCCGGCAACGCGGCCTATGATCGCAAGGATTACGCCGCCGCCTGTCGTGACCTGTCCCAGGCCGGGGCGACCGCCGGGGCGGTCGGGCTCAGCCGTGCCGGCGACGCCTGCCTGCGCGACGGCCGACGCAAGGCTGTGGCCGCTTATGAGGCCGCGGCCTCGGCCGCGCCGGGCGACGCCGCCGCTTTGGAGGGACTCGGCATGGCCGCCTTGTCCGACGGCGACATCGCCCGGGCCAGGGACATGCTCAAAGCCGCGGCCAAGGCCGGGGGCAAGGACCCGCGCGCCGCCTTGGCCCTTGGCGACGCCGAGCTCTTATCCGGCCAGTGCGAGGCGGCTCTGGCGGCCTACAGGGAGGCGCTTTCCCGCGAGGCGTCCTTTGCCCCGGCCAAATCGCGTCTGCAGTCGGTCCGGCTGGTCTGCGGCGCGCGCAAAGCTTCCGCTCCGGCGGCCGCGCCGGCCGCGTCCAGGTCCGCCGCGCCGGCCCCTTCCGACCTTTCTCCCGCGTCAGGGACGTCGGCCGGTTCCGCCAAGGAGCCGGGCAAGGCCAAGGCCGCGCCCAAGGTCATCGACTTAAACGATATCTGATGCGCATGGGGACGGCGTGGCCGGTCCCGCCGCCGCAACAACAAGGCGGCGGGACCGGGGCCGTCAGGACGGCTGCAGGCCCGGGCGGGCGGGTTCCTCGTCGGCGGTGAGGCCGCCGCCCTGGTCCGGCCGGCCCGTCGGCAGTTCCACCACGAAGACCGTGCCGTGGGGCAGGCGGTCTTCGGCCCGGATGACGCCGCCGTAGCGTTCGACGATCTGCTTGCAGATGGCGAGCCCGAGCCCCGTGCCTTTCTTGGTCGTGGCGGTGGTGTCGCCCTGGCGGGTCTGGTAGAATTTGTCGAAAATCCGTTCCCGCTCCTGGGCTGGAATGCCCGGTCCGGTGTCGGCCACGCGAAATTCCATCCGGCCGTTCGGCAAGCGTCCGGCCGAGAGTGTCACCTCGCCTTCGCCGGTATAGCGGGCGGCGTTGGTGAGCAGGTTGACCAGCACCTGCATGAGCCGGTCCGGGTCCAGGCACAGCCGGGGCAGGGCTCCCGGAATATCCACCACCAGGGCCAGCCGTTCGTTTTGTTCGTATTCGCCGCCCACGGCGGCCACGGCGGCGCGGATCACGTCGGCCGGGTCGGTGTCCTGGTCGTTCCAGTTGAGCCGCCCGGATTCGATCTTGGACAGGTCGAGGAAATCGTTGACGAGCCGGGTCAGCCGCGCGCCTTCGGTCTCGATGATGCCCAGGTTGTCGGCGATGCGGTTCCCTTTGCGCCGCAGCTTGTCGCTGACTTCGGAAAACGGCATGAAATCTTTGATGAAGTCCCGGCGCGTCAGCTTGGCGAAGCCGAGGACCGAGGTCAGGGGCGTGCGCAGGTCGTGGGTGACGGTGGCCAGAAAGCCGGATTTGAGGGCGTCGAGTTCGCGCAGACGGTTGTTGGCGTCGGCGAGTTCCTCGGCTTGCCGGGCCAGGGTGTCGGTGCGTTCGGTCACCCGGCGCTCCAGGTCGCGGTTGAGCGATTTGAGGCGGGCAAGCGCCATGTTGCGGTCCGTGACGTCGTTTATCAGCGTCAACGTCAGGGGCGGGCTGTCCGGCAGATTGAGCGGCGCGCTGGTGGCGGCGAAAAACCGGCCGTCGAGCGGGCTTTGGATTTCCATGCTCACGGCCTGTCCCTTGGCGACTTCCTTGCGCGGGCACCAGGGGCAGGGCTCCTCCCGGCCGTGCAGGGCCACGTGGCAGGGCATGCCCTCGGGATCGCGCCCGGCCCGGTGGGCCATGGACGCGTTGGCGAAGACCACGCGGCGGGTCGTGTCGCAGGCCAGGATGATGCCCGGAAAGGCGCGGAGAAACGCGGTATGCCAGGCCGTGTGTTCGCTTGCCGACAGGGCTTCCCGGTCGCGCTCGCTCAGGATGTCGAGCACCGCGCCGATGCCCCGGGCGTCGAGTCCCGGCAGTTGGCGCAGGCCGAGGCCTTCGGGCGGACAGATCCCGGCCGGGGCCAGAAAGACCACATGCGCCGCCAGCCCGGTAAGGCGGGCCAGAAGCCCGGCGGGAAAGTCGGACGCCTGCGCCGCCGTAAGGGCGATCACGGCCACGTCGGGCAGGCTTTCCGGGGGAAGGGACAGGACGTCGTCGCAGGAGAGCGCGTCCGCGCGGCGATGCGCGGCGCAAAGCCCGTTTGAGAGAGCCCGGGGATCGGGCTGCGGGCTCCCGGCGACAAAGAGACGGCCGCCGGTCATGACCGTACTCCGGGACGGGGCGCGTCTGACGGGAGGGGCCCCGGCCGGCCGCTTCCCGGCCTTTGTCCGAAATGAGGTACTGCACTCACGGCAATCGGCTCCCCGGCGGCCACGAAATATGCGCGACCGGATAGGCAAGACTGCATGAAACGGGGTAGCATATCCCTTTGCGCGGCACAACGTGCCCGGGGCCCCCGTCTCCCGGGGGCTTCCCAAAATGGGCCGAGGAGGGTAGGGCGCTTTTCCTTCGCCTCATGGAGGAGTTTCATGTCCGCTTCGATTTTATCCCCGTCCGTAAAGCGCCTCGTCAAACGCCTCGGCATACGCCATGCCGGCCGCACCGCCGTGGCGGCCGTGGTGACCCAGCTCGTGGTCACGGCTCTGAACCTCCCCCAGGGGTATTGGGCGGTCATCACGGCCGTCATTGTCATGCAGGCCAACATCGGCGGCTCGATCCGGGCCGCCTGGGCCCGTTTGCTCGGCACCGGGGTGGGCGCGGCCATGGGCATCGTGGCCGTGCATTTCGGCGGCGTGACCTGGCCGGCGCTGGGCTTGGCCGTCTTCGCCACCGTGATGGTGTGCACGGCCGTGCCGTTTTTGCGCGAAAGCTCCCGGGTGGGCGGCATCACGGCGGTCATCGTGCTTTTGGCCGGTCATGGTAATTTGTCCGCCCTGACCCTCGGGTTGGACCGGTTTTTCGAGATCGCGGTAGGCATCATCACGGCCCTGGCCGTTTCCATGTCGTTTTTTCCTTCCCGGGCCGGCAAGGCGGTGTCCTTTGGGCTGGCCAAGATTTTCCAGGACGAGGCCGCGTTTTTCAGCCTGATGCTGGACGGCCGGGTGCAGGACGCCTACAGCGACCGGCAGGCCTTTGTGCTCAAGGATCGCATCGTGCGTACCATCGCCCGTTGCCGGGACCTGCGACGCGAGGCCAATCTGGAGGGCCGGGGCGGCGAGGCGGCGGCCGCGCACATCCTGCTGCTTTTCCGCGCGGAACGGCTCTTCGAGCATCTTCTGGCCATGGACCATATCGCCTGCGAATGGCACGGCGAGGGGCTGCACAGCCAGCTCACCGGGGAACTGGCCGGGCTGCGCCAGTCCGTGGGCGCGGTGCTCTCCGCCCTGGGCGCGCACCTGCGCAAGGCCGAGGCCCTGCCCGATCTGGCCGCGCTGGAAACGGCCGTGGCCGGAGCGCGGGAGAAACTGTCGGCCATGCGCCGGGAGCGGGCTCCGGCGGCCTATGGCTTAAGCGAAGTCATGCACTTTTTCAGCTTCATGCACGCCATGCTGGCCTGCGCCGCCGAAACGGCCGAGATCGTGGGCCGCCTGCGCACCCTGGAGCGGGAGTAAGGGCCGATTGCCCCCCGGGCGCGGTGCTGCTACCCTGGACGCGGTCGCAACGTCCATTCGGATCGGAGGCTCGAAAGCATCCATGCAGGCTTGGCAACTGCTGGCCGCCGCCCGTCGCGTCCGCCTTCGCGGCCACGCTCCCGCAACCGAGGCCGCAACCGGCGGCTATCGCTCGGCCTTTCGCGGCGCGGGCCTGGAATTCGAGGAGTTCCGGGAATACGCTCCGGGCGATGACGCCTCGTCCATCGACTGGAAGGTCACGGCGCGCCTGGGCCGCCCCTTTGTGAAGCGTTACCGGGAGGAACGCGCCCGCACGGTCATGCTGGCCGTGGACGCGAGCCCCTCCATGCGCGCATCCTCGGACGCTCCATCCCCCTTTTTCAGCGCCGCCCTGGCCGCTGTCACCCTGGCCGTCAGCGCCGCCGACAGCCGCGACCGGGTGGGGTTGATCGTCTTTTCCGACCGGGTGGAGACCTTCGTGCCGCCGGGCAAAGGGCGGGGACAGCCCCATGCCGTGGCCGCCGCCCTGGCCGGGGCCGCGCCCGCCGGCGTCGGCACCGATCCCCGGCCGGCCCTCGATCTTTTGGCCGCCGTCATGCGCCGCCGCTGCGTGCTGTTCGTTTTCACCGACGCGTTCGGGGCCGATTTCGCTCCGGCTCTCGGCCCCTTCGCCGCCCGGCACGAGGTCACGCTCGGGCTTTTGCGCGGCGGGCGATCGGCCGTGTTGCCGCCTTACGGCTTACTCCGTCTGGCCGAGGCGGAAACCGGCCGGCACGCGGTTGTCGACTGCGGCAACGCCAGGGCCAGGGAGCGGTATGCGCGCGCCGTGCGGGAGCGCGACGCCGCCCTGCGCGCCGGCCTGGCCGCCGCCGGCGTCGGCGTGCTCGAGCTTGCCGTGGGGGACGCGCCCGGGCCGGCCCTTGACGCCTATTTTCGCCGCCGGGCGCGCCCCGGAGCCTTTCTGGGGTAAGAGAGCGGACCGCCATGGACGACATCCGCGACATCAAGGGCCCGGTGGGGCTTCCGGCCGGCCTGTCCGGCCTGGGATTGGCCTTGGCCCTCGCTCTTTTGGCCGTGGGGGGGCTGGCCGTGTGGCGCTGGCGGCGGGAACGCTGCGCGCCGGGTCGCCGCGCCCTGGCCCGGGTCCGCGCCGGGCTTGCCGCGTTGACCGCCGACGCGCCGGACCTGGACGATCGGGACTATTACTACCGGCTGGCGGCTCTGGCCCGTGAGGCTTTGGCCGCCCGTTTCGCCTTGCCCGCCACGGCCATGACCACGGCCGAGATACTTCCCCGGCTGGACGCCTTGCCCGGGGCCGAGCGCGAGGCCCTGGCCGGGCTTTTCGCCCGGGCCGACGGGGCGCGCTACGCCGGCCGGGAAGTCGCCGGGGCGGACCGGCTTGGCGACACCCAGGCCGTGGCCCGGCTGGCCGCGAGGGGGTTGGCATGCTGACCCTGGCCCGGCCCGAGGTGTTGGCGCTTGCCGCCCTGGTCCCCTTGGCCCTTGTCCCCCGTCTGGTGTCGCGCCGGGGCGCGCTCGAAGTGGCCGACGTCGGTCCGGCCCTGGCTACCGGCAAGCCGCCGCTTGCGGCCATGCTGCCCATGGCCTGCCGCCTGCTGGCCCTTTGGTGCGTGATCCTGGCCCTGGCCGGACCGCGCCTTGTGACCGAGACGTCGGTCTACCGGGGGCGCGGGGTGGACATCATGCTGGCGGTCGATCTTTCGGAATCCATGGCCGCCCTCGACATGCCGCTTCCCGACCGCACGGTCAGCCGGCTCGAGGCCGTGGCCCAGGCGGCGGCGCGCTTTGCCGCCGACCGGCCCGGGGACCGCATCGGCCTGGTCGCCTTCGGCTCGCGGGCCTACGTCGTGCTGCCGCCGACCGACGACCGCGCCGCGCTGACCCAGGCCCTTTCCCGGCTGTCCGTCGGCGCGGCCGGCCGGCGCACGGCCATGGGCGATGCCGTGGGCCTGGCCGTCAAGCAGCTTGATCGCGCGCCGGGGCTGGCCAGGCTGGTGGTGGTCTTCGGCGACGGCCTGTCCAACGCCGGAGAGGTGCGTCCGGTCGAGGCCGCCAAGGCCGCCGCCGCGCGCGGCATTGCGGTCTTCACCGTCGGGGTCGGCGGCGACGGCCCGGCCCCGTTTCTGGTCAACCATCCGCTGCTCGGCCAGGAGATCGTGCGCGAAAACGCCGCCGTGGACACCGCCGCCTTGACCGAGCTGGCCGCGCTCTCGGGCGGGGCGTTTTTCCGGGCCGAGGACGCACCCGCCCTGGCCCAGGCGGTCGCCGCCGTGTCCAAGCGGACGGCCAGCGACATGAAGCCCGTGCCCACGGTGGAAAAGACGCCTTTTGCCCCCCTGGCGGCGGCCCTGGCCATCTGCCTGCTCACCCTTTCCCACGGCCTGTCCGCGACGCGCTTTTTGAGGCTGCCATGACGTTTGCCAGACCGGAATTCCTGGCGCTTTTGGTCGCCGTGCCGGTATGCGCGTCTTTCCTGTGGCTGGCCGGGGCCAGACGTCGCGGTCTGGCCGCCTTTTTCCCGTCCGTGTCCGGGCATGGCCGGCTTCGCCGGGTCAAGGCCATCCTCTTTCTGGCCGGGCTGGCCCTGCTGGCCCTTGGCGCGGCCGGGCCAAGGGCGGGGCATGTCGCCGCCGTTGTCGCGCCGCCCCCGGCGCTGCGGCTTTTGGTCGCGGTGGACTGTTCGCGCAGCATGCTGGCCCGCGACATGGCCCCGGATCGTTTGTCCGCGGCCAAGGGGCTCGTGCGCGCGGTATTGGCCGGGCTGCCCCATGTGGCCGCCGGGGTGGTCGGGTTTTCCGGCCGGGCCTGGCTGGCCTGTCCGGTCACGGCCGACCGGCCGGCCCTGGCCCTTTTTCTCGATGCCTTGTCCCCGGCCGAGGCCCCGCTCGGCGGCACTTCCGTGACCGCCGCCCTGGAGGCCTGCCGGCTGGCTTTGACCGGGGCGCGCTCCGGTGCGATCCTGGTCCTCTCCGACGGCGAGGACACCGTGCCGGTGCGCGATGCGACCGGCTCGCGGCCGGACGATCCGCCCGTTTTCACCGTGGCCGTGGGCGGGGCCACACCGGTTGCCGTGCCGCTGCCTCCCGAAGCGGGCGGCGGCGTGTTGCGTGACGGGGAGGGCCGGCCGGTGCTGGTCGGGGTGGACGCGGCCGGCTTGGCCGGGCTGGCTCAGGATACGGGTGGGCGGTTTTTCCGGCTGGCCCCGGATGCGCCTTCGCCCGCCAGCGGGATCGTCGCCGCCTTGGCCGCCCAGGCCGCTGCCAAGGGGCATGCGGCCGCGACCGTGGACGCCCCGGCGGATCGGTCCGCGCTGTGCTACGCGGCCGGGCTGGCGCTGCTTGTCCTCGACCTGCTTTTGGTCCCCCTCGGCAAAGGCGGCGGCGCCGCCGTTCTGGCCGTGGCTGTTCTGGGCGCGACGGCTCTCCCGGCCCGGGCCGGCGATCCGGCCGCCAAGGATGTTTCGCGCGGCATCGCGGCCTTTGCGGCCGACGACGCGGCCACGGCCTTGGAAGCATTCCTGGCCGCCCGGGTCTGGCGGCCGGACAGCCCGGAGATCCTCTACGACATCGGCACGGCCTATTACCGCCTGGGCCGCTTTGACGAGGCCGGCCGGATGTTCGCCCGGGCGGCGTCTGCGGGCTCCCCGGCGCTTCAGGCCAGGGCGCTTTACAACCAGGGCAACGCCGCCTGCCGTCAGGGCGATGCCGAGGGCGCGGGCAGGCTTTACGCCGCGTCCCTGGCCGTGGACCCGTCCGACGCCGAAGCCAAAGCCAACCTGGAGTGGCTGCGCAGCGGAGCCGATCCCTGCCGCAAGGGCGGTCAGGACGCGGGAGAACCCGGCTCCAAGCCCGGCCGGACGCAGGATGCGGCCGCTGGCGGCGAAGGAAAGGCCGATGCCCCGGGAAAGGCCCCGGCTCCTGTGGGGCAAGACGACGGCAGCGGCAAGCGGGAAGGCCCGGATGGGCCGGCCGCGTCTGCCGATGCGCCGCCGTCAGCCGAAAAGGAAGGGCCGGCGAATGCGCCGGTTTCCGGCGCGTCCGGCCAAAAGGCCGGTGAAAAGCGGGCCCGCTCGGCCGGCAAACTCGGGGACCCGGTCCTTGACCGCGTGCCCGACCTGACCGGGCTGCCAACGCCGCCGCTCTACGGCCGCCCGAGCGTGGCCAAGGACTGGTGATGCGTCTTTTCTCGTTTATTATCGCCGCGTTGCTTTTGGCCGGGAGCGTGGCCTTTGCCGGGCCGCCCGGTCCTGTGGCCACGCCCACGGCCGAACTCGATCCCCGGGACATCTCCCTGGGCCAGAGCCTGATGCTTCGCGTGTACATCCCGGGCGAGGCCACGGCGGTCATCACCGTGCCGCGGCTTGCCGACTGGACGGTGGTGCCGCGCGGCCGGGTGCACGGCCTGCTGGGTCCGGGAGCCGGCGAACCGGTCACGGCCTACCGTTTCGAGCTGATTCCGGTGCGGACCGGAAGACTGGCCGTGCCGGCGCTGACCGTGGAAACCGGCGGCCGGACCTTCCGCACCGCTCCCCTGGAGGGGCTCGTGCGGCCGCGCCCGACCCCGCCCAAGGCGCTGGCCGGGCGCGACGTCTTTCTCGACGCGTCGCTTTCCAAGGCCGAGCCGTATGCCGGCGAGTTCTTCGTCTACACCCTGCGCCTCTACCGGGCCGTGGCGGCCTCGGGCATACACCTTACCCCGCCGCGTTTCCCGGATATGGAGGTGCTCCCCTTGCCCGGGCAGCGCGACGGCGAGATCGAATTCGCCGGGCGGCGTTATGCTGTGACCGAGGCGGATTATCTGCTCACGGCCGCGACGCCCGGGCAGGCGACCATCCCGCCGGCCACGGTCGTCTGCCGGGGCGTGCCGGGCAAGGGCGGGGCGGCCGTGGACGTCACCGTCAAGGGACCGGCCGTGCCCGTGACCGTGCGCTCCTTGCCGGCCTACGCCGGGGACGCGCCCTTTGCCGGGCTCCTCGGGCGCATGACGCTTTCCTCCCGGCTCGATGCCGGCGCGCCCGGCCGCGACGCGGTCTATACGCTCACGCTTGCGGGCCGGGGCAATCTGGCCGATGCTCCGCCGCCCCCCGTCGTCGCTCCGGCCGGGGCCACGGTGCGTTTTTTGGATGCCGAAGGCGGCGGCGACGCCGGCCGGTCGGGTTACGTCGGCCAGCGGACCTTTCGCTACGCCGTCAGCGCCGCCAAGCCGGGCGAATATGTTTTCGGCCCGGCCCGGCTGGCCGTGTTCGACCCGGTTGACGGGCGTTACGCGGTGATCGAGGCCCCGGCGCGGACCTATCGCCTTCCGGCCGCCGCGTCGGTCCCGGCCGATCCCTCCCTGGCCCCGCCCTTGCGCCATGTCGCGGACGGCGCGCAAGGGCGGGGCGCGCTCTCTTGGCCCTGGCGACTGGTGTTGGCCCTACTGCCGCCCCTGGTCTATGCCTTGACGTTTCTGCCGCGCCGCCCGCGTTCGCGGCGGGCGGTTTTTGCCGGTTCCCCGTCCTCCCTGGCCGAGGCCCTGCGGGACCGGTTGGACCGGGCGGCGGGGCAGGGCGGGGAATGCCCGCCGGCGGCCGTGGCCGCCCTGCGCCGGCTGGACGCGGTGCTCTACGACGGCCGCCCCGTTTCGGACCGGGAATTCGCCGAAGCCGTGGACGCGGCGGTTAGGGTCCTGGCGGAGTTCGAAGCATGAGGACGCTCCTTTCCTTCACCGTGGCCCTATGGCTCCTGGCATCCGGCGCGGCCCTGGCCGGCGGACCGGGGCATACGGCGCTGGAGGCGGCCCGGCGGGACTACGCGGCCGGCCGCTACGCCGCCGCCGCCGCGTCCTTTGACGCCGCTACCAAGGCCGATCCCGGTCTGGTCGGAACGGCCCTGTGCCTGGACGCGGCCACGGCCAGCCGCTTGGGCGGCGAACCCGGCCGGGCAGCCTGGTGGCTGTACCGGGCGCGCCGCCTGGACCCGGCCGATGGGGCGGTCGCCGCCGCCCTGGCCGCCGCCGGGCTTGAGGTCACGGCCGTCGATGCCCCCCTGGCCGGGCTTGTCGCGCCGCGCCTCTTGTGGACGCTCGTGTTGACGGCCAATGCGCTTTTCTGGTTCGGCCTGGCCGGGCTGCGGTTTTTCCGGGCGCGGGCGCCGCGCCGGTGTATCGTTGTCGCCGCCGCGCTCGTGGCCGCGCTGTGGCTGGCGGCCGGCTGGACGTCGGTGGGGCCGGTCCTTTTCCCGCGCGCGGTGGCGTTGCGCGCCGTCGAAGCCGCCAGCGCCCCGGAACCGGGGGCCGCGACGCTTTTTTCCCTGGCCCCCGGCACGGTCGTCGTTCCCGGGCCGTCCCGAAACGGCTTTGTCCGTGTGGTCACGGAAAAAGGGGGGGCGATCCGGGCGGGGTGGGTCGATCGGAACACAGTTGCCGCATTGCCGCGTTAAGGTACACTGTTGCGCGAGCCCCGGGCGCTTGCGAAAAAAAGGCATTGTGCTATCGATCGACAGTCTTTCTTCGAAGGCCGTAAGGATAGGACCTAGCTTCATGAAAGATGCCCTGGCCCCCGTGGTCAATACCAGCCTGGACATGCACTTCGGCCGGCTTGCCAAGCTGGCGCCGGAACCCGCCGCATATCCGACGCTTGTCGGCGCAGCCTCGCGCCTCGTGCGCCATATTTCCAACAATCTCTTGAACAGATCCACGGCTGACGCCATCGACGCCAGCGTGCAGCGCTACATATTCGATCGAAACGCGGCCTTGCCCGTCTGGTTGGTCAACAAGGGCTTGGTTGCCTGCCAGAATAACCGGGCGAAGTTGGAACACGCTGTGATGGATATTTTGGAAAGCGACTTCAACAGGAGACGCTTCTTTGATTATTTGAGCAGCGAGCTTTTGTATCATTGCTGGACATGGATAAATGAAGACGCGAAAAAACACTGGGAGGTCCATTTTGTCGGCAACGCCCGCGAAAACAAATACTGTATAAATCTCAATGACAATGATTATGTGTTGAAATTCGAAAGCAATTTCGTCGTGAATACGCGTAACGATCATGCGGTTCGGGACTGGTATTTTCGCTCTCTGGGCACGGCCACCTTGCTGGAATTCGCCAGCCGTCCGGTTTTCGACTTCACCGCCAAGCTGGTGGAGGCGAAATACAAGACGCCGCTCATTTTGAAGTTGTTCAGGAATATTTTCGACAAGGCCGTCCACGGACCGGCGATCGGGCGGTTCGGCGTTTTGGTGATCGGCGATATCCCCAAAGCCTTCGGCCTGGAGGAGTATCGCAACGCGACCCTTATGCTCGAACCCGGGGCGTTTTCCCGCGATATCGGCGTACTGGAGCTTTTTCGAAACCTCATGGGGCGCTTCGACGGTTATTGCCCCGAGGGCTGTTGCGAGGCCCGGTTCCGCATGGGCGTGGAACCGCCGCAAAGCTTCGTCAACCGGATCGCGGCCATGTACTGGCTGCGCAAGACCCTGGACGCGGCCAAGGCCATCCAGCAAAAAAAGGCCGCCCCCTCACGCGGGCTCCTGGTCGAGGAACGCACGGTCCTGGAAAACGCCTTCAAGCAGAAAAGCCTTCTTTACTTCCGCCTGGCGGACGCTTCCGAGGATACGGCCATAAATCCCTGCTATATCAAAGCGATCAGGAACGAGTCCATGATTCTCCAGTCGCCAAGGGGCAACAGGCTCAACGAGGCCGGAAGCGGTCATGAGGTCCACGGCTATTTCGCCATCACCGACCGCAAGCAGAAAAGCACGTACTGCGATTTTCGGACAAACGTCATCGAGGTGCGGGCCGTGGACGCCGATTACGCCCTGGTGGAGCTGGCCTTGCCGGCCGTCTTCGCGTTGACCCGGCGCACCCACAAGCGGCTGCCGCTCAACCCCAGCCATCTGGCCTCCTTCGAACTCTCCGCCCCCAACCTCAGCGCGGACTGGAACGCCTTTTCCACCCTGGAGCATTGGCCGGCCCCGTTTTGCATCATTCCCGACGGCGCGTCCCAGTGCCACATCCGGGATCTTTCCGCCGGCGGGCTGATGCTCGAAATGCACGAGGAAGCCCCGGCCTACACCTATTTCGTCGAGGGCAACAAGGATTACCCCCTTCTCGCTTTTCTGCACCTGACTGGGCAGGTCAACCTGCCGGATCTCAAGCTCGGGCTGCGCCTGGAGATCAAGAGCATTCGCGATTTTCCGCCGCTGCACAAAAAATACGTCGGCTTCCAGTTCACCGAAGCCGGCGAGGTGCGCCGGGACAAGCTCGTGCGGTTTACAACCGTGGGCAAGGACGGCATCTTCCTCATCAACGACTGGATTTTCCGCAACACTATCGGACGTTGAGCCGCTTTTCGGAGATTTCCCATGACCATGATCGATCCGGCGCGTCTGGCCGGCGTCGGCGAGGCCGCCTTGGCGTTGCGCGCCCAGATGGCCAAGGTGCTCGTCGGCCGGGCCGGGTTCGTGGACAGGCTTGTCATCGCGCTTTTATGCCGGGGACATGTGTTGATCGAAGGCGTGCCGGGGCTGGCCAAGACGTTGGCGGTCAAGACCCTGGCCCGGACCGTGCACGGCGAGTTCCGCCGGGTGCAGTTCACGCCGGACCTGCTTCCGGCCGACATCTGCGGCATGGAGGTGTACCAGCCGGCCACGGGAACGTTTTCCGTACGCAAGGGGCCGGTTTTCGCCAACATTTTGCTTGCCGACGAAATCAACCGCGCGCCGTCCAAGGTCCAGGCGGCCTTGCTCGAGGCCATGGCCGAGCGGCGCGTGACCATCGGCGGGGAGACGTTTTCCCTGCCCGAGCCGTTTTTCGTCCTGGCCACCCAGAATCCCATCGAGCAGGAGGGCACGTATCCCTTGCCCGAGGCCCAGGTGGACCGGTTTCTTTTCCAGCTCGTGCTGGGCTACCCCTCGGCCGAGGAGGAAAAGGAGATCGTGCGCCGGGGGGGAAGCGGCGAGCCGGCGACGGTCGAGCCGGTCATCTCCGGGGAGCGGGTGCTGGAACTCGGGGCGCTCGTGGCCGGGGTACGGCTCGATGCGCGGCTTCTGGATTACATCGTGGCCCTGGTCGGGGCCACGCGCGACCCCGGTGGGGCGGGAATCTCGGGCCTGGCCGGCCTGGACGGCAAGATCGCCTACGGCGCGTCGCCGCGCGCCTCCATCGCCCTGGCCCGCACGGCCCGGGGCATGGCCCTTCTTGACGGACGGGACTACGCCACGCCCGGAGACATCAAGGCGCTGGCCCCGGACGTCCTGCGCCACCGTATCCTGCTCACCTACGAAGCCCAGGCCGAGGGGCTCACCCCCGACGCCGTCGTGCGCACGCTCCTGGAGAACGTTCCGGTGCCGTAAACAGGCTAGGGCAGGGCTTCATAGGCGGCCCTTGCCGCGACGAGTTCCTTTTGCAGGGCGGCAAACGAAGCGGACATGTCCGCCTCGGGCGCATCCTTCAGCTCGCGCTCCATGCTTCGCGAAACCGCGCTCACCCGCCAGGCTCCCAACTGGGAGGACAGGCTCGTGAGCGTATGCAGGAAGCGCGTAAAGGCCTCGACGTCCCTGTCGGCCGGAGAAAAGGCCGCGAACGCCTTCTCGTTGTAGCTCTCGAAAAAGCTGTCGCACAGTTCCCGGTAGAAGGGCATGTCGTTGCCGATGAGCGGGAGAGCCTCCTCCCAGCGCAAGGCGCTTTCGTTCTCGTTTTCCTCGGGCTCCGAACGGGTGTTGCCGCCCCGCGCCTCTGAAGGAGCCCGGGTCTGCGCCGGCGGGCTCGCCCGGTCCTGGAGATCCCCCAGCCGCCGCAGCTCGGAAAGGGCTTCCAGGGCTTCCTCGAATTCGTAGCCATGGATGGCCTTGGCGAGCTTTTCAAGGGCGTCCGGGTAGGGCGCGAGAGCGGGAATGCCTTGGAGCCTTTCGAGCGCGCCCAGGGCCGCCGTGTTCGACTCCTCCAGATAGCGTTCGAGCCGGTCCATGAGGCGCGGGAGGGCTTGTTCGCTTGGCCCGGATTCTTCCTCCGCTCGGGGGCCCGCGGCGGAAGCGTCTTCTTTGCCGGCGGCCTTCCCCCGGCGACGCTTGCCGGAAAGCCCGGAAAGCACCTGATGCAGGGCCAGCAACACCTCCTCGAGCGGCGCCTCGATGACCTCGGGGCCTCCTTTCAGGCAGGCGGCCTCCAGCGCCTTGGCCGCCTGTTGGACACGCCGCGCGCCGATGTTGCCGGCCACGCTTTTGAGCGTATGCGCCAGGCGGGCGGGGGCGGCGGCCTCGCCAGCCGCGAGGGCCCGGCGAAACATCGCGCTGAAATCCCCGTAGTCCGTCACGAACCGCTCGAGCAAACGGCGATACAACGCCACGTTGCCCTGCACCCTGGCCAGCCCGCGCCGCGTATCCAGCCCGGGCGCCTCCCAGGAAACGGCGTCCTCACCGGGGCCGGGCGCCTCCTCGGGCATCTCCGGCCCTTCGGGGTGGGCCGGCGTGATCCACCGGCCGAGCGTTTGCGACAGCTCCTTGAAGTTGATGGGCTTGCCGATATGGGCGTTCATCCCGCAGGCCAGGCATTTTTCCTTGTCCCCGGCCATGACGTTTGCCGTCATGGCGATGATGGGGAGGTCTTCGAATCCGCCCATGGCCCGGATTTTCCTGGTGGCCTCGTAACCGTCCATGACCGGCATCTGGCAATCCATGAGCACGCCGTCGAAGCGTTCCTTTTGGAGCATTTCCATGGCCGTCCGGCCGTTGTCCGCCACTTTGGTCCGGACGCCGTTGCGGGCGAGGAGCTCCCTGGCCACCTCCTGGTTGATGGCGTTGTCCTCCACCAGGAGGACCTTGGCCCCGCGCAGCTTGGAGACCGTGGCGGCGATCTCCTTGCGTTTGGCCTTGGCATGCCCGCTGCCTCGCTCGGGAAGGCGTCCCATGGCGTCCATGATGGCGTTGAAAAGCGAGGACGGCATGAACGGCTTGTGCAACACCGTGTTTTCCGTATCCAGCTCCTCGGTCAGGGCCTTGAGCGTGGGGCGGCCATGGGTTGCGGCCAGGATGATCTTGGGCTTGGGATCGATCTTTGGGGCGTCGCGAAGGGCCTGGCACAACTCGCGCCCGCTCATGTCCGGCAGGACCCAGTCGATGATGGCCATGTCATAGGGCCGCTCTTGCCCCTTTTCCTCCAGCAGGGCCAACGCCTCCTTGCCGGATGCGGCCGCCTCCGCCTGGAACCCGAACCGCGTCAGCATGCCGAGAAAGATGTCGCGGGCGGCGGAGTTGTCGTCCACGACCAGAACATGGAGTTCGCCAGCCCAGTCGCGGGAACGGTCCGGCGCGGCCGGCGCGGCCTGTTTGCCGAACCGGGCGGTGAAATGAAACACGCTGCCCATGCCCGGCTCGCTTTCAAGCCAGATGTCGCCGCCCATAAGCTCGGTGAGCTTTTTGCATATGGCCAGCCCCAGCCCCGCCCCGCCGTATTTCCTGGTGGTCGAGGCATCCGCCTGGCTGAAATGCTGGAAAAGCTTTTTTCGCTGCTCCTCGCTGAGGCCGATTCCCGTATCCTTGACGGAAAAGTGCAGCTTGGCCCCGGTCCCGGTTTCCTCGATCACGCGGGCGCTGACCACGACCTCTCCACGCGGGGTGAATTTCACGGCGTTGTTGCCGAGATTGATCAGGATCTGCCCGAGCCGCAGCGGGTCGCCCACAAGCGTCGGCATATTTCCGGGCAGGTCGAACAGCAGCTCGAGGCCGGCTTCCTCCGCCTTCAACCCCACCATGCTGGCCATGTTTTCAAAGACGTCCTCGAGATGGAACGCGACATGCTCCATATCGAGCTTGCCCGCCTCGATCTTGGAGAAATCCAGGATGTCGTTGAGGATGCCGAGGAGGTTCTCGGCGGAACGGTACACCTTCTCGATATACTTGCGTTGCTTGTCCGTAAGCTCCGTCTGCAGGGCCAGATGGGAAAGCCCCATGATGGCGTTCATGGGCGTACGGATTTCATGGGACATGTTGGCCAGAAAATCGGATTTGGCCTTGGTGGCTTCCTCGGCCTGCTCCTTGGCCTTGGCCAGGGCCTCCTCGGCCGCCTTGCGCTCGGTGATGTCGATGACCCAGCCGAGAATGGCCCGCTCCCCATGGTAGTCGAAATCATAGCAAAAAAGGATGACGTCAAGGATTTCGCCGTCCCTGGCCCTGAATTTGGTTTCGAAATGTTCCACCCGGCCGTTTTCCGCGAGCAGGGCCAGCATCCTTTCCCGGTCCACGGGATCGGCATAGGCCCGGCGCGCCTGCGTTCCGACCGAGAGGCCCATCGCGGCCATGCTCTTGTTGGCGAACCGCGCCACGTCGTTCACCGTGACCACAACGCCCACGGGGCTGGTCTCCAGGATTTTCTGCAGGCGGTGCTGCTCGTTTTCCAGCTCTTCCTCCATCCTCTTGCGCACGGTCACGTCGCGCAGGACGGCCACGAAGATCATGTCGTCGTTCACGACGGCGGTGTTGAGCGCGATCTCCATGGGAAAGATGCTTCCGTCCTTTTTTTGGGCGTCGAGCACGATCTGGCGGCCGATGACCTTCGGCGCGCCGCCGTTCAGGTAGTTCCTGATGTATTGGGCATGCTTGCTCTTGTGCGGCTCGGGCATGAGCAGGCTTATGTCGCGGCCCATGATCTCCTCGCGGGAGTAGCCGAAGATTTCGCTGGCCGCCGGGCTGAACTCCGTGATCCTCCCCTTGGAGTCGATGACGATGATGCCGTTGTTGGCCGTATCGATAATCCCGCGCAGATGGGCCGTGCGCTCGGTGACCTTGTCCTCGAGCTCCTTCTTGGTTTTTTCGAGTTCCTCCCTGGAGCGCTCCTCGTCCGTGATGTCCACGAAGGTTTCGAGCAAGAGCTCGCGGCCGTCGCGCACGATGTGGGACACGGTTTTGAGGATGGGAATCTCCCGGCCTTCCTTGGTCAGGAGCGTGCGTTTGGACATGTTGCGCGGCTGAGCGAGGTCCAGGATGGGGCAGTTGTCCTTTTCGACCGGGCAGGTCAGCCTGTGGCAGACCTTGCCCACGACCTCGTTGCGATCTCGTCCGGCGAGTTTGAGGGCGAAGTCGTTGACGTCCACGATGGTCCTGTCCGCTGGATCGACGATGAGAATGCCCGCGGCGATGGAATTGATGAGTTGGTCCAGGAACCGCTCGTTTTGCGCCGCCTCCTCCGAGGCCTTGATGAGCCCGTCCCTGGCCTGCTCGATGGATGCGAGCATCTCGTTTATGCCGGCGCCGAGGTCATGGATCTCGTCGTTCCCTTCGACATGCACCCGCCTGAGATCGCCTTTCCCGCCAAGACGCGACACCTGGCCGCTCAGTGCCTCGATGCGGCTGACGACCTTCTTGTAGAACAGGAAGTAGATCAGCCAGCAGGTGGCCAGGATCGTCAGCCCGATGACCGCGTAATAGACATCCGTGATCCGTTCGCCGCGCTTGCCGATGTCCCGGTTGGTGACGACCGTGAGGACCGCCACGGGCTCGCGGCGCACACCCTCGAGGCTGGATGTGGCGCTTATGGCGTCTTTATTCGGGCGCTCGATGAAGAAGCCTCCCTTCAACTTTCCGGAAAAGGCGGCAGGCTTTTTTTCAATGGATTCCAGGTGGACGGAAAATCCCAGGGACTCGGAAAGCTCCTCCAGCATGCGGGGCGTCACCAGTTTGGCCATAAGCATGGCGCCTATGGGGGGGCCGCTGGCGTCGCTTTTGAGCACCGGCCGCTTCACTACCAGGGCCAGCAGGCCATTATCCAGGAGCGCCAGCCCTTTTATGCCGTCTTGCGGGTTTGGTGGCGGGGCCGCCTGTTCCATCTTGCGCACGAGCCGCTCGACCATGGCCTGATCTTCGTTTCCGTCGACGTCGTAGCCGCGTTCGAAGATGATCCGGCCGTGTTCGTCCCAGATCGCCAGGGCCGACAGGGACAGGTTCGTGAACGCTTCCGGGGTCAGGTTCGACGCGACGAACCCGGGAGAGCCGTTTTGGACAAAGGCGTAGGCATCGTCCCATATGGCCCAGTCCCGCAACGTGGCGTCAAGCTGGTTGAGCCTGAGGCTGATTTGTTTTTCCGCCTGAAGGGCCGACTCGATGGCTTCCCCGTCTTCAAGGTCCCTGAAGCCGTCCTTGATGATGAAAAGGGAGACGAGCGTCTGGCTGACCGCAAGCAGGAAGACCACCATGGCGATGCTGAGCAAGGTTATTTTTTTCAGTTTCATACGCGCTCCCTGGAAGCGTGGGCCCTCGCGGAGGCGCCCGAGGGCGTGGTGGCCGCAAGAAGGGGAGTGTCAGTTGGTGTCGGTGTACATCCTCATGAACGCCAGAATTTCGTCCAGATGGTCCAGGAAGGCGGCAACGAGCGCGGGATCGAAATGTTTTCCCGACTGCTCGCGGAGATACGCCACCGCCTCCTGCTCGGGCCACGGGGCCTTGTAGGGACGCCGGCTGGTCAGAGCGTCGAAAACGTCGGCGATGGCGACGATGCGTCCGGCCAGGGGGATGTCCTCACCGGCAAGCCCCCTCGGATAGCCCGATCCGTCCCATTTCTCGTGGTGGGATAAGGCCACTTCGCGGGCCAGGCGCAGCAGTGGGGTGTCATGCCGCCCGAGGATCTTCGCGCCGAAGGCGGCATGTTTCTTCATGCATTCGCGTTCCTCGGGTGTGAGCCTGGCCGGTTTGAGCAAAATGGTGTCGGGGATGCCGATCTTGCCCACGTCGTGCATGGGCGTGGCTTGCAGGATGAGGTTCGCCTCCACGTCGCTGAGGCCGGCGGCCCGCGCGAGGACCTCGCAATAATAGCTCATGCGGATGACGTGTCTGGCTGTGCAGCTGTCCCTGAACTCGGCGGCCCTGCCGAGCATCCGTATGATTTCGAGCCGGCTGTCTTGCAGCTCGGCCGTGCGCTCCCGCACCATGAGTTCAAGCGCCCTGTTCTGGTCGTACAACGCGAGATGGGTTTTCACCCTGGCCAGGACGATGGAGGGACTGACCGGTTTCCTGATGTAATCCACGGCGCCGAGGGCGAGTCCCCGGGCTTCGTCGTTCTCGTTTTCCATGGCCGTGATGAAGATGACGGGAATGCCGCGCGCCCGAAAATCCTCTTTGAGCCGCGCACAGACTTCGTAACCGTCCATATCCGGCATCATGATGTCGAGAAGGATGATGTCCGGCTTGAAGCGGATGGCAAGGTCGATGGCCTTGGCGCCGCTCTTGGTCGCTTTGACGTTGTAGGCGCTTGCCAGTATCCCCGCCAGAACATCTATGTTATCCGGCGAATCGTCGACAACAAGGACAGTCTGTCTGCCGTTATTGTTTTGCATGGGACCTTCGGTAAATCGCTCATCAACTGTCTGGGGCGGCGATATTTTTACAAGAGCCCGTTTTGTGAACCGGAACCGGCCAACTGGCCGGGCTCAAAAGACTACCATAAGAGGCCGGCACAAAGTAAGTACTCCATAACAGTTTGAAATAAATAATTGTTATGCATAATTTGTGCCGGAAATCCGGAGTGATTCTCCCTGGGCAGGCAACTCTTGGAGAACCTTCGCACAACCGACCTGGGGGAAGGTTCGGATTGTTTTCGCCGGCAACGGTTCTTTTTCATCAAGTAAACAACATCGCATCGTAACATGTTGTGATGTGTATTGATCCGCCTTTCAAGCGAAGCCCGCCGACGCGGCGGGCGCAGTGTGTCGTGCGCGCGTTGGCCTCCGGAGCCAAAGGCCGGGCGGCCTCAAAGCGCAGGGCCACGTTCGCGGTTATTTTGCCCACGCCTTTTCCCGCTTCGGGTGCTTGGCGTGGGGCGGGCATGTCTGAGGGCGCGGAGACAAGGTGCGCGGCGGGGAAGGGCGGGGGGCGAGGGACAGAATCGACTGCCGACACCGGGGTTTTCAGTCGGGCGAAATGACTCTTGTAAACATATCTCGACATGCCTGATTCAATTGTAACAGCATATCGAAATAGGGAGTCCGTGCCCTGCGTTACCAGTCCGAAGGGGGGCTCCTTTTGTCCCAAGCGCTGTTCGGCATTTGTTTACTGCCGAATAGAAACAAAAGAACACTCCGACAAAATTCAATTTGCCATCTTGAAATGAAAAGGCACAAGAACAAGAGTGGCGACACTTTGACCGCCGACCTTGCCCGGAACGAACCGGTAGCTGTGCGCAGCGGCGAGGGCCGACTCCTCGAAAACACCTTTCGGCTCCGCTTTCCGGATAGTGCAATGGGTCGGTTTCCCCTGGCTGTCGATGATCATGCTCACGAGGACGGTCCCTTCCAAGCGCAATCGCCTAGCGCTCGGAGGATATTGCGGCAATTCCCGATTGATGATTTTGGGCGGGATATCCACGACCGCGGCGTCGTAGACCCCCATTCCTCCAATCATATGGGAAGGCCCGGCGGTCTTGCCCATGCTTCCTCCCGCGCCGGAGGGCTCCTGGGCCCCGGCCGCTTGTTGCGGCTGCAAAGCCGCCGGTTGCCGCGCGGGAGACGGAGATGGTTTCGCCGTGGAAGGCGTCGGCCTTTTTTTCGGGCTGATCTTCTTGACCGCAACAGGCGCGGGCTTGGCCGCCACGACCGGTTTGGGGAGCGGCGCCGGCGTCGGAGGGGGGGGCGCTACGGGAACCGGGGGCTGCGCGATCGGTTCGGCCGCGGCCGGAGCGCTGGCGGGTGGTTCGATGGCCCTCGGCCTGACAAGCTCCACCATCCCCACCGTGAATGTCTTCGAGACGGGAGCCGGTTGCGCCGCCGGCCACAGGAACAGAAGGGCAAGGCACAGTGCATGGGCACTTACGGAAATGAGGATGTCGGCGCTTCGCACGGTTACCGCGCCCCTTCTTCCGGCCGTTCGGCCACCACGCCGAAATGGTCGATGCCGGCTTCGCGGATGCGGCCCATGATGTCGACGATACGCCCATAGGATACCCCCCTGTCGGCGCGCAAAAAAACGGCCTTTTGCCCCAAGGCGGCCCAATTGCGCAGCCTGTCCGTTAAATCCTCCAGGGAGACGCTCTGCTCGTCGAGAAAAATCGCACCCTTCGGGTCGACCCCGACAACGAGGTGATCATCATCGGCGGGCAAGGCCTCCACGGTCTTGGTCCGCGGCAGGTCGACATCCAGTCCCTCGGTCATCATCGGGGCCGTGACCATGAAGATGATGAGCAGGACCAGCATGACATCGACGAACGGCGTGACATTGATGTCGGAAGAGTAGCGTCTCCCCCTGCCGCCGGCGCTCATGAACACACCTGCGTGCGAGGAGCGGCGAGTTCCATGCCCTGCGGGTACGTGCAGGCGTCGTGGCGCAGCCGGTTGAGCAGCAGGCCGGCAAAACTGATGTACTGGCTTTCCAGCGATTCGATCATGCCCAAAAACATATTGTAGGCGACGCTGGCCGGGATGGCCACGGCGAGACCCACGGCAGTGGCGATGAGCGCCTCGGAGATTCCCGGCGCGACCGTGGCCAGAGAGGCGGACTGCATCTGCCCGATGGCGTGGAAGGAATGCATGATGCCCCAGACCGTGCCGAACAGGCCGATGAAGGGCGCCGCGTTGGCCGCGATGGCCAACAAGGGCAGGGCCCGGGATAATCCGCGCATCTCCTCGGCAATGCCGTGGTGCAGGATGCGGCGGACATTGTCGGAGACGAGCTTTTCGGCGTCCCCGGACAGGGAAAGCTTTGTAAACTCCTTAAATCCCAACGAAGCCATGCTTCTGATCGAGGGCCCGGCTAGGGCGTCGATGGCCGCCGCCGCCTCGGCCAGGGAATCCGCCTCAAGGATCTGTCCGGTCAGACGCGATACGCCCCGTTTGGCCACGGTGAGGCTTCGCCACTTCCAGTAGATGACGGTCCAACTGACGACCGACATCACAACCAGCAGCGCCAGCACGGCCTTGGCCACCCCTGTGGCTTGGGAAAGAGCCTGCAGCAGAGTACTATCCATACCGTTTGTTCCTTTTCTCGCTAAAGACAAAAAAGTCCCGTCCGTGCTTGCGATCCGGCCACACGTCGCGGCATCGTACGACCGAATCGCAAACGGAACGGCATTGTATGGTCAACCCAAACAAACAATATCAAACCAGGCGGCAGCGTCAGGCCGCGGCATCAGGCATGCGCGGCGAATCCAGCGTCCTTCGCATGTTGCAAGAGCACATCGACCGTCTGGCGCAGCCTTTTTTCAACACCGTCAAAATCCATGTTCGGAATGTAATACTGCTCCAATTGCTGGTGGGTTGTTTTCGTGTCGGCCAGGATCGACACAGCCTCCTGGAGCATGTCGGCATACCGCGCTTTGTCCTCGGCGAGGTCCATGCCGGAAAGGCCGCCTTCCCCGGAGTCCTCCCCTCCCACCGTGAAGACGGTGAGCGGCCGTACGTCGGGCAAGGCGTCCTGCTGCGTCGTCACCAGGACATCCGGAAGCGGGAGATAAAGATGCTCAAGCAGGGAGGGGTCCAAGGGACGATGGAAAAACTCCACGTCGAGTCCCCGCAGTCTGGCTTCCTCACCGATTTTTTCCAGGAGGAGGGAACGGCCGGAGCCCGGTTCCCCTTGGATGGCCACGACGCGCGTGTCCGGATGGCGCACCGTATCGATGGTATGGACCTCGCCGGTCGGCGTGATCGACGAGGCAAACGCATGGCGTGCCGCGCCGTACCGTTCGGGATTGCCAGCCGCCGGCAAAATGCCGGCGACGTCCTTGACGATGGCATCCAGTTTTTGGGGATCGCGCCGGGCGGCATGGACCTCTTCGACGTTGCCAAGCAGCAGCCGGGCCGCCTTGAGCACCCGGTACACCTTGCGGAACTTCCGGTCGGAGGCTTCGTTTACGGCCATGATCGCCTGGCGATGCGGGCGAATGGCATCCGCGTCCCAATACTCCCCGAGGTTGAGGATTTCATCCACGGCCCCGGGATTACGGGGATCGAACACGTGATGCCCTGTGGCGGCCACCACGACGGCCCGAATCTCCGGAATGACGACCGCGTCGTACGACTCGGGATCGAGCGAGCAATGCTGGTACTCCAGGTCATAGCCCAGGTCCGCGAAGGCGTTGCCTATGGAGCCGATAAAGGTGGATTTGCCGGTCCCGGGTCCGCCTTTGACGATGATGATCCGGGCGTTATCCAGGCTCGGCAGGAAATCGAAAAACGTCTTGAAGCCGTCCGCTGAATTGCAGCCGAAAAAACACCGGGTAACGTGGGGCGTGGCGTTTTGCATCATGATCTCCTTGTCACGGATGGTGTGGAGCCGGAGGCGAAAAGTCCTTCCAGCCCGTCATGGCGGACCCGTTTGGCGACATGCCCCGGGTCCTCTACGTACAGTGAACGGGCTTGCATGCGTTCAAAATAGTCTCCTCCCGAGAAGGTGTAGCGTTTGGCCAGGCACCCCTGGGTGCCGAGCCCTTCCTGTTCGGCGGCGAGGATGTCCCCGCAGGCCAGGGTCTGGGGCAATATCAGGGGGGGCAGGCCCCGGAGCCGGCGCACGGCGTTGTGGCCGGCCAGGCTTCCGGTGACCATGGCTTCCGTATGGCCGACGAAAAAACCGGCCTTTTCTCCGGCGCAAAACAGATTGCGCACGGACTCGACCTGCAAGGCGGCGTTACGCGGCGCCCGGGACAGGAAACGCACCGAATTGGCATGGCCGCAGCCCTGCCCGAAAACGACCGCTTCAAAGCCGGGCACGCGGCGCAACTCGTCGATGGGGAAAAACGGCGTCATGAGCTTGGCCATGGCTCCGGTATCGAGCAGGACGAGGTTGCCGGCGTATTGCGGCAAGGCATATTGGCGGCACGATTTCTGAGATAAAAGTTCCTCATGGGACATGCCCGGCGGCAACGGGACGACCAGGACGCCACGCCGTTCGAGTTCCCGGCCAAGGGCCGCATCCAGGGAATCCTTGCGCAGCTCGCAGGACCCGGAAAGAGAACCGATGCCGCCGTCCGCCCGCATGCCCACGTAATCGTTCAGCCCCAACCGTTCGGTCAGGCTCACCCGGGGGCCATAGGAGGCGCAGCGCAGGACGCACATGGCGCAGCCGTTGCCAAAACGGACGCAATTGCCCATGGGACCGGCCGAGCCCGTCGCCTCGATAAAGACGTCACCGGCGACGCGAGTCCCATCCTGAAGCACGACGGCGTCGAGCGCGCCCTCGGAGGTTTCGACGTCCGTAACGCGCGAGCGCGGACGCAACGTCACCCCCTGTTGCGCAAGGTAGTTCCGGACAGCCGGTTCGATTTTGCTGGTCGAATAGAGGCTGGCATGGCGATGTCCGGGGAAATCGACGCCACGGTGGGTGCACACGCTGTCCGCGACCTGGATCAGGGCGCCGCCACCCAGGGCGATGAGTTCTTCCGCCGCCGTCTGTCGCCCGTTGTTGCGCATGATCCCGCCAGCCAGGCCGCATCCCAACAACAGATCCGTGCGCTCCAGAACAATCACCGTCTCCGCCCTGGCCTGACGGGCCGCCACGGCGGCCGCGCAGCCGGCCCAGCCGCCGCCGATGACCACGACGGTCCCTGGCACCGAGCGCTCCGCCCTCTTTGCGCTGTTAGGCATCCTGCACCACCTTGCACCGCCGCACCGGCTGTCCCTGGACATTCGAGAGGCAGGCGCCGCAAACGCCTTCCCCGCAACACATGCGGTGGTCGATGGACCAAGCCAGGCGCGGCGGCTCGGCCAGCGTCGCGACCTGCGCGAGCGCCATCCCGCGCAGGCGTTCGCCGCCGGCGCAAAAGACGAGGCGGGGCGACAGCCGGCGCAGGAGCCGCCCGAATGCCGCGGCATCCTGGGGAAACCGCATTTCCACCAGCGACAGGGCGGCCGAGCCTTCGGGGAAGAATGACCGGGAAAACAGCGGGCCGGGTCGGCCGAGCACGACGGTCACGGCATTGCCCTGCCGCAAAAGGGCCCGCGCCACATGGGGGGCCAGGGATTGGGCCGTGCCGCCGGCCACGACCAGGCATGAAGCGCCCCGCGTCGCGGCCAGAGCCCGGTGTCCGACAAGCCCGTTCCAATAGGGAGCGCGCAACCATACGGTTTCGCCGCATTGGGCCAGTTGCTTGGTCTTGGGGCCGAGCACGGCGTAGGCCAGCAGGACGGTCGCCGCTTGCGGGTCCGCCTGGACCACGGCCACGGGGGCGTCGAAAAAGGGCGTCGCGCCGCCCCGGACGAACACGAAGCTTCCGGGTTGGCCCAGCGCGGCGGCCAATTGCGGCGCCACCTGGACACGGATGAGTTCGAGCGTTCCGTAGGCCTTGCGCGAGACCACCGGCACCCGGACACTTTGGCGACGGGTGCCGTGTCCCCGCTGCCAGCCGTGATGGGCCAGCACGCAGACTCCGGGCCACCGGCAACGGCAGGTCGTTTCGCCCCGGAGCACCGAGCATTCCAGGCATTCGCCGAGGTCGGCCAGATAGCACGGACAATACGGACTTCCGGCGTCCACACATTGCACCAGGGGGACCGCGTCGGTCCGCGGTTGCGACGGCTGCGGCCGCAAGGCCTTCAGACGAGCGTACAGATGCGCTACCGAAGCTTCCATGGTCACCTCAAGTCCGGACGACGGCGACGCCGTGCGGCCGGATGGTTTTGAAGGTCATCAGGGCATAAAAGCCCGTCAGGACCAGGGTGACTTCCTCATAGCAATCCATGAATCCAAACACCTTGGGAATATTGACAAAGGCCCAGACGAGGACGAGGGCATAAATCGTCCCGTCCACGCGCGGCACGGCGGCCGCCAAAAGCGCCAGGGTGAACCCGGCCAGGGGACAGGGCGCTGTGGGCAGGGCGATCATGCCGTGGCCGGTCAACAGCCCCAGCACGGGGAAAAGAAAGGCAAGCAGGATAAAAAAGAAGGACGCCGCGCGCCGGGCCGGCGAAAGGGCAAAGGTGAAATGGATTTTTTGGCCGGCGAGCATGTCGACGAGCAGCAAAAAGCCGATGACGAGAAAAAGCGGCCCGGCCAGGACCCGGGCAATGAGGCTTGCCCAGAAGTAGTGCAGAAAACAGGCGATGCCGTTCCAGAAAAACGCGACCGCCAAAATACCCTTGACCCAGGCGTCCGTTGCGCGCCCCGGTTTCCGGGCGATCCGGTAAATCGCGAGGCAATAGCCCAAAAGCAACACCAGTTGCACGGCCAGGGTATCGTCCCGGAACTGGCGCATGGTCTGCCAAAAGGCGTCCGTCGGATTCATACGGCCCCTTTCCAGGCGGGTATGTCCCGGGCTTGCGGGAACTCGAAACACGGCCCGGCTGCCGTCAGACGCAAAATGCGGCGGGTGGCGGCCGGAATGTCCTCGATGTCGTGGGTGACATGGAGGGCCGCCGCCCCGGAGGCGGCAAGCAAGGTCTCCAGGGTGCGGCGTATGGCGCGGCGCAGTTCGGGATCGAGTCCGGTAAAGGGTTCGTCGAGCAGCAGGAGTTCGGGCTCGACCACAAAGGCCCGGGCCAGGGAGACGCGCTGGCGCATGCCGCCGGAGAGCATGTCCGGATAGGCCCCCGCGAAAGCGGCCAGCTCCAGGCGGGCGAGCATGGCGGCGGCTCTCTCCCGGGCCGATCGTGGCGGGATGCCCTGGGCCAAAAGCGGCAAGGCCACATTTTCCAGAGCTGTGCGCCAGGGCAAAAGGCGCGGTTCCTGGAACACGAACCCGAGGCGCCGCGCGGCCAGGGTCACCGTGCCCCGGTTCGGGCGGTCCAACCCTGCTGCCAGCCGGAGCAGGGTGGACTTGCCGATGCCGCTCGGGCCCAAAATGGCCAGGATTTCCCCTGGTTCCAGGGTCAAATCGAGGCCGGAAAGCACCTCCCGGCCCCGGTAGTGCTTGCCGACTTCCGAAAAAACGAGCACCGGAATCATGGCCGCCTCCGGCTGACGGTGCGTCGGGCCAGCCCCAAAAGCGCCATTTCGGCCACACCGACGAGGAGCATGCTGCAAAGGGCCAGGGCGTAGAGTTGCGGCGTGTCCAGATTGGTCCTGGCCACGGAGAGGGCATGGCCGATGCCCGTATTGGCGCCCAGGGCCTCGGCCAACACCGCCACCCGCATGGCCCCGCCGAGCGCCACCACGCCGCCGGAAAAAAGCGGCGCGGCCATGGCCGGCGCGTAGATGTGCCAAAATCGCATGAGCGGCGTGAACCGGTAGGCCCTGGCCATCTCCGCAAGCGTCGCGTCCACGGTGGACAGTCCCTCGATCACGGCCACATGGATGGCCGGCGCGACCATAAGCGCCACGATGGCCACCACCATGCCCGCGCCCAGGCCGAACCAGAGCATGCCGAGCATGACGGCCACCACCCCGGGAACGCTGGTCAGCATCCAGCGCGACGGCGCGAGGAACGTCCGTGCCGCCGGGAAGCGGCCGGCCAGCAGCCCCAGAGCGCCCCCGACGGCAAAGCCGAGAGAAAACCCGCACCCCACACGCCGCGCGCTCACGGCCAGATCGCCCAGCCAGAAGGACGACTGCCCCAAAAGCCCGGCCAAGGCCGCAAACGTTTCCCCGGGCGAGGCCACGGCGATGCCGTGGCCTCGCCCGGCCGCCACTTCCCAAGCGCCCATAAGCGCGGCCAGACCGCAGGCCCGCCCGGCAAGCCCATCCCATTTCATGCGTCGACCTCGAAAAAGGAACTCTCGGGGAGTTGGCCGCCAATACTTGCCGGCGACATCCCGTGGAGCAGGCTCAGGAAAAAACGGGCGTCTTGCGCCCCCTGCCGTCCCATGACGAGCCGGATGTCCTGGCCCGGCAAGACGCCGTTCACGGCCTGGGAGGCAAGGGCGGGAAAGTCCTTCCCCGCAAGGGTCGTGGTTTCCTGGGGATGGGCGGCCAGCCAGCCGGTCGCCTGGACATACGCCGTCTGCAGCACCTTGCAGGTCGCCGCATCCCGGGCCAGGGGGCCGATCACGGCCAACGCGCTTTGGGCCAGTTGCGGATGTTCGGGGAAGACCTTCCGCCAGGCATCCCGGACATCCAACCGCTTGGCCAGGACCGGAACGCCGGGACGGGGCCGGGCGTTCGCCCGCGACACGGCCAGGCTCGCCGCCGGCTCGCTTAAAAGCGCGCAATGTCCCTGCCCGAGCAAAAGGAGGTTGACGGCTTCCAGGGCGTTGCCCGCATGCCGGGGGACAAACGAGACGCCCGCCCGCCCGGCCAAGGCCCGCAAAAGCAAATCCGGCATTTCGCCCGGGCCGAACGGCAGCAGGACTTCCCGGCCGTCGAGACCGGACAGGCGTGATAGCGCGGCATCCGAGGACACCAGCCACACCGGGCTCGACGTGAGGGCCACGACAGTCGCGGGCACGCCCTTGTTGGCCAGGGTGCAGGCCGAGGCCGTGGTCATGAGGGCCGCATCCACGTCGTCGGTGGCGATCATGGCGCGCAACTGGTCCGGTGAATTCCACGGGGTAAAGACCACCGTGCGGGCAATCCCCGGCAACGGGCCCGCCCGCCCCATCGCCAGCAAAGGCAAGGTTTCGGCCACGGCCGGACCGGATACCCGAACCGAGGGGGACTTCGCGGCGAAAGCCGGCGCCGCCAGAGACAGGGCCGCCAGTGTCTGCAGGAATTGGCGACGCGTCATGCCGCGGTCTCCCCGAGGCTGCCGGCCTTGCGCAAAATATCCACACGGACCTCGCCCATGGGGGTGTCGCGGATCCTCGTTTCGATGGAGAGGAACCCGGCGGCCAAGGCGGCACTGGCGATCTCTCCCGCCTCGAAGGATACATCCTGCCCCTCAAGGGCCAGCGATACCCGGGAAAGAACATAGAAGGGGGGCTTGGTGTGTTCCCCGGTCAGTCCCTCATGGAAACTGATAAAGACGCCGCCAGGGTGCAGGGCATCCAGAATACGGGCCAAAAGTCCCTCAAGATCCTTGGCGTAGTACAGGTTGTGGCTGGCCCAGACGAGGTCGTAGCCCGAACCGAAGGAAGCGGTGTTGTAGTCGCCGGGATAAAGCTCCACCCGCCCGGCCATGCCGGCCGTCTCGATTTCCTCCCGCGCCACCTCGATGACCGCCGGCAAATCGGCGAGCGCGCCCCGCATGACCGGAAACCGCGTCAAAATGCCCAGCCCGATGATGCCCGGCCCCCCCCCGAAATCGAGCATGCGGCGCAGCTTGGGGCTTTCGGGCAGGGAAGCGACGATGTCGGCGGCCAACTCGGCCATGCCGGCCCTTTGGTAGCAGGCGAGGTCCCTGGCGGAACGCTTCCATTGCGCATCGCCGTCCAGGCGGTCTTCCCGGGCCACGGGCGGCGGCCCGGATTCGAGCAGTTCCATCAGGCGCGGCAGATTGCGGTGCTGTATTCTTTTGAGATTTTCGACGAGACCACCCATGTACGTCGGGCTCTCCCGACGCAGATACCGGCTGGCAAGCGGCGTGTTGGCGTAGCGGCCCCGCCTTTTTGCGGCCAGGCCCAAAGCCGCCAGGGCGTCGAGGAAATGCCGCGTATTGCCGGGATGCGTCTTCAAACGCGCGGCGATTTCGTCGGGATCACCCGCCTCGGCCAGGATGTCGGCGATGCCAAGGGTGATCGCCGCATCCAGGAGGGCCATGCGCACCGGTCCGAGCAGCCAATCGAAGAATGGCGCAATAGACGGGCGGTCTTCCTGACCCAAGTCCAAAACCGTTTCCCCCCGCATGCCTAAAACCTCCAGGTGAGCGAAGCGCCGAATGTTTGCGGTGCGCCGTCCTCGACAAGCACGTTGCGCGAACGGTCGCGAACCTTTTTGGTGGCATGGTCGACATCGAAGATGTTCTTGCCCCACAGGGCGAGTTCCCACTGCTTGAAGGCATAGCCGACACGGGCGTTGACCAGGGCGAAGCCTTCCTGGCTGAGGCTGTTTTCGGCGTCGAAATACTGGGTGCCCGCGCCGTAGAGGTCGGCCCGGGCGAAGAGGCCGCAGGGATGGGCATACCCCGCGCCGAGGTGGTAGGTGAGATCCGGGGCCCAGGGCAGGCGCTTGCCCTTGTAGCTGTACGGCACGCCGTTCTGGTTGACGGTCCAGTCGTCGACAACCGAGTAGGTGTAGCCGAGTCCTCCCTGGAGTTCGAGGCCGGCAAGCGGCTTTCCCGTCAGCTCGACTTCCACGCCCTGGGAATGGGCCCGGCCGGCGTTGGTGAACTTCCACACGCCAATACCGCCGGCAGGGTCTTCCTCGCGTACCTGCTTGTCGCGGATGTCGGTATAAAAAACGGAAACATTGGCTATAAGCTTCTGGTTAAACCAGTTGGTCTTGAGCCCCACTTCGTAGTTCGTGGTGTGTTCGGGCTGGTAATAGAACGTCGAAAGGCTGTCGGCCGCGTAATAATTGAACCCGCCGGCCAGAAAACCGTTGGACCACGTGGCATAGGCCGTGACATTGGGCGTCACGTCGTAGGCCAGAGAAGCCATGGGCAGGACCTCGAAGGAATCGAGCTCCTTGCTGTAGCCGACCAGGCTCGTCGTGCCGACGCGGTGGGTCTGACCGCCATGGGCAAGGGCGTATTCCCCGCGCAGTCCGGCCGTGAGGCGCAGGTTGTCCAAAATGGAATAGGTCGCCTGGCCGAAGGCGGCCCAGCTCGACTCCGTGGCGTCCGTGTCGGCATACGTGGAAGCTTTGGAAACGGAAGAGATGGCGTTCATTTGGATATCGGAACGCGTGGAGCTGCCGAACAGACCGAAAAGCCAGTTGAGTCGCTGTTTGCCCGGCGAGGCGAACCGCAACTCCTGCGTGATGCCCTGCTGCTTGAGGTCCTGGTCGGAATAGCTCTTGAATGTGGAAGTGCGGTCGCGGTCGGACAGGAACTGGTAGCGGTAATCCATGTAGCTGGTGATGGAGGTCACCTCAACCGCCGGCCCGGAATACTTGGCGGTGAAGGATGGATTGATGACATTTTCCTCGGCGTCATCCGAGGCGTCCGATATGACGTTGAAGCGTTTTGTCGCATTCGAGCCCGTTTCATAGCGCAGCCTGCCGATCCCCTTGTCGGTGTGGCTGGCGTCCATGGTCAGACGCAGATCGAAGGCATCGGTCGGCGTCCAGCGCAATACGCCCCTGCCCCGCATGGATTCGTCCTTGGCGGCCCTGTCGTCATCCTTGTACTCGTTGTGCATGTAGCCGTCTGTCTGGTAGCGAACGAAATTGCCGGCCAGAAAGAGCTTGTCCTTGATCAGGGGGGTACTGACATTGGCGCCGGCGCGCAGGGTATTGTAGCTGCCGTAATCCGAGAACACGCTGGCCCGAACCTGGTTGTCCGGCTTTTTGAGCACCACATTGACCACGCCGGCCTCGCTGTTGCGGCCGTACAGCGTCCCCTGGGGGCCGCGCAGCACTTCGATGCGTTCCACGTCGAGAAAAAGCAGGTTTTGCATGTAGGTCACCGGATAGGGCACGTCGTCCACATAAAGCCCCACCGGCGAATAGATGGATGTGTCGAAAGACGACAGGCCGCGAATCACGATGCCATCCCCGGACGTCGCGTTTTTCATCCAGACGTTCGGCAGCGTGTCCAGCACCTCGCCAAGTTTCCAGGCGCCCATTTCCTCGATCTGCGTATCGGACACCGTGGAAATGCTGGCAGGTACTTTTTCCAAGCTTTCCTCGCGCTTGGTGGCGGTGACGGTCACCGGCTCAAGGACGAGGGTTTTAAGTTTCTCGGACGCGCCCGCTCCCTTTTTCGCGTTGTCTTCGGCGAAGGCGGTGGCAGGCAACAGCAGCAACATGAAGACGATGAGAAATCGCAACACCAGCATGAACGAAGGCCCCCCTGTGCTTACGCTTCGCCCGAAAACCTGTGCCACGAACGGGATCGTACTTTCTTGGGAGTGTGGCACGGAATCTAGACGAAATTGATTTTCAGGATCAATATATCGGACCATGGGTTCGCGCTAGCCCGAGGCGGGTCAATTTTTGATCCAAGCGGGGAATTTTTTCAGGCAAGGCCAAGCACGCGGCGGCAAAAGCGGAGCACCGCGGCAAGGCAGGCGGAGCGATCAAGCGGCGTCAATCCCGCGATGGCGGCATCCGCGGCGCCATGAAGCGCGCTGAAGAGCATGACCGCTGTCAGACGGGCATCCTCCGTCCGCCACGCGCCGGTTGCCGCCCCTCCCTCAATCAACAGGGCAAGGGATTGGATGACCAGATGATTGGATTTGATCCGTCGTGCGCAGGGGCGCACCTCGTGAAAGACCACATCATGCACCGCTGTCTGGTCGAGATAGCCGTTAAGCGCCGCCGTGATCCAGGCGTCGAGACGGTCGGACCAGTCGACGTGCGCGCCAACCGCCTGCTCGATGGCATCACGGAACTGGAAGACAAACCGGTCTTGCAAGGCAACGAGCGAGGCTGTCTTGCTTTTAAAATATAAGTAAAAAGTGCCTTTCGCCACACCTGCCGCCGCAACGATCGCATCGACGCTGGTGGCGGCGAAGCCGCGCTCCCGAAAGAGACGCTCCGCCGCGTCGAGCAATGCATCGCGCCGGAGAGCGGCCGGTTTTGTGCGAGGAAGGTCAGGCATGGGGAAACACGGATTGGCTTGCGCGTGAGCTCCCTGGGCGGGGCCCACGCGCAAGCCGGAGCAGGCTCCCGGCTCAGTCTTCCGATGCTTCGGCCAGGGCGGCGTAGGCTCCGCCTTTGGCGAGGAGTTGGGCATGGGTTCCCTGTTCGACGATGCGTCCGCGCTCCATAACCAGAATCCGATCGGCGTGTTTGATGGTGGAAAGCCGATGGGCGATCACCAACATGGCCCGCTTGCCGCGAATGGAGGCCAGGGCGGCCTGGAACGCGGCTTCGTTTTCGCTGTCAAGGTTGGATGAGGCCTCGTCAAGGAGAAGGATGGGCGCTTGGACGAGCAGCGCCCGGGCAATGGCGATGCGCTGCCGCTGCCCGCCGGAAAGCCGCGCCCCTTGTTCGCCGCAGCGCGTGTCGTAGCCTTCCGGAAGCGCCGTGATGAACGTATGGGCCTGGGCCAGACGCGCCGCGCGTTCCACATCCTCCAACGAGGCCTCGGGCTTCCCGAGCCGGATATTGTCGGCAACACTCTCGTTGAAAAGGTGCACCTCCTGGGGGACCCAGGCGATTTCCCGGCGCAAGGCCGTCAGGGGAAGCTCGCGAATGTCCCGCCCCCCAAGCCGGATGGACCCGCCCGTCACATCCCAAAACCGCAGGGCCAGCGCGGCGCAGGTGCTTTTTCCCGCTCCCGAGGCGCCGACCAGCGCCACCATTTCCCCGGGAGGTAGCGTCAGGCTGATCCCGTCGAGAACCGGCTTCCCCCCCGCGGTGTCATAACGGAACCCCACGGTTTCAAAGGACAAGGTCGTGTCGTTTGGGATCGGGGCCTGGCCGTCATCCCGGACGCAGCTCTTCTGGGTGAAGATGGTCAGGATGCGCCGGGCGCCGGCCCGCAATTCGCCGAGTTTGCGGGCGGTTTGGGTCACCTCGACGATGGGAATGAGCGCCGCGCCGGACAGCACCAGCATGAGCGGATAAGAGGCCAGCGGCAGGTCTCCGGCGCGCAGCAGCCAAAGCCCGACGATCGCCGCGGCCAGCGTCGCGCCGGCCACGGACAGATCGATGGCCGCGTGTTCGAGCCCGGCGCGGATGCCGTAGCGGCGTTGCGTCGCGGCAAGCCTTTGCGATCCTTCGCGAAGGCGGTCGAGAAAGTCCTTTTCCCGGCCGAAAATGGCCAGTTCGCGCAGGGATTGGATGGTTTCCACGGTATCGGCGTTGAGCCGGCCCAGGTGTTCCATGACGACGCGGCCCTGGGCCCCGGCCCGGCTGGCCAGCCAATACGGCACCGAGGCAACGAGGAGCATGAACGGCAGCAGCGTCAGCGCGGCCAGGGGATGCAAAAAGGCGAGGACGACAAGCGCGCCCAGCGGGACGATGATGGCGCCGACGTAATCGGCGAGCGTATGGGCATAAAAATGCTCCATCAGCTCCGCGTCCGCCGTGGCCACCGAGGCCAACTCGCCGGTGCGCCGGCCCAGCACATAGCGCGGGGCCGAGCGTTCCAGGCCGTCGTAAATCCCGACCTGCAGGGTTTCGATGAGGGAAAAGGCCAGTTCATGGGACACGTAGGCCTGCCACTGGCGCGCGCCGACGGCGATGGCCACGGCGATGCCGAGAATCCAGAATCCGGGCACTAGCGCCGCCGGCGGCGTTCCGGTTGCCGCCCGGCCGACCAGCCAGGCGCCGACGGCGAAGGTGGCAAGAGCCCCCCCCTGGCTGAGGATGCCGGAAAGGATGGTCCAGGCGAGCAGTCCCCAGCGGCTTTTCACAAGGGGAATAAGGCCGAGCAGCCCGGCCCGGCTTTCGTTCCCGTCGGCAGCGGACAGTGTGGATGCGATGGTGGTCATGCGGCGGCTCCTTCCTGGGCGGCCATGAGTTTCGCGTAGACGCCGTGGGTGTGGGCAAGCTGTTCGTGCGCGCCTTCCTCGACCACATTTCCCGCCTCAAGGACGAGAATGCGGTCGGCCTTGGCCACGGTGGACAGGCGATGGGCGATGACAAGCGTCGTGCGGCGCGCGGCCGGCGCTTCGATGGCTTCGCGGATGGCCCGTTCGGTGAGGCTGTCGACGCTGGAGGTGGCTTCGTCGAGAATGAGGATGGGCGCATTTTTGAGCAGCGCCCGGGCAATGGAAAGCCGCTGGCGCTGGCCGCCGGAGAGCTTCGCGCCGCGCTCGCCGATTTGACTCGCATAGCCGTCGGGCAGGCTGGCAATGAAGCCATGGATGTGGGCGGCCTTGGCCGCAGCGCGGATTTCGTCGGAGCTGGCGTCCGGCTTGGCGATCCGCAAATTGTCCTCGATCGAACCGTGAAAGAGCACCGTGTCCTGGGAGACGACGCCGAAGAGTTCCCGCAGGCGGTGAAGCGGCAATTGCCGGATGTCCGTGCCGCCGATCCGGATCGTTCCCTCCTGGGGATCGAAAAACCGCATAAGCAGCGAGACCAGTGTCGATTTCCCGGCTCCCGAAGGACCGACCAAGGCGACGAATTCGTTTTCGGCCACGGCGAACGACAGATGCGACAAGGCCGCCGTCGTGCCGGTCTCATAGGCGAAGGTGACCTGGTCGAACGTGATGTCATAGCGCCGGGGCGCCGGCGCGGGATGGTCCGGTTCGCCGACCGGCGGCCGCTCGGCCAGAAGCGTCAGCATCGGCTCCACGGCTCCCCCGGCGGACCAGGCCGTGTGGAATTCCTTTTCCAGCCGTTCGAGGGGGCGGAAGGCCTCCCGGGCGAGAAAGAGCGTCATGAAAAGCGGCAAGGGCGCGAGCTCGCCGGCCGCGATGCGCCAACTGTCGTAGGCGAGCACCACGGCAATGCCGGAAAGGGTCAAAAGGCCGGTGAGGCCGTGGCGCACGAGCGTGACGCCAAGCGTCGCCATGCATTGGCGTCGAAGCGCTTCCGCCCGGGTCGCCAGCGCCTGGCGGCGCTCCCGCGTGGCGGCAAAGGCCTTCAAGGTGACGATGCCCTGGATGCTGTCGAGCAGATACGCGCCAAAGGCGCCCATGGCTTCGAACATGCCGGTGTGTTTGGGCATCCGCCAGCGCAACCAGAACCAGTCGGCGGCGGGATAGGCGATGACGAAAAGTCCAAGCAGCAGGGCCGAGCGCCAATCCACATAAAAAAGCGCGGCCAACACTCCGCCGCAGCCGAAAATGGCAATGACGATCGCCGGCAAGTAGCGGCTGAAATAGGTTTCCAGCGCCTCGACCCCGGCGACGAGCGTGGTTTGCAGATCGCCGGTCTGCTGCTTGAGGGTGATGCCCGGCCCAAGGGTGAGCACATGCGACAACAATTTATCGCGTAAATGGGTTTTGACGGCCTGGGCCGTGGCGGTGGAGGCGATCTCCGAAGCCCAGATCAAACCGGCCCGCAGCAAGGCGGCAACGGCAAAGGCGGCGATCCATGGCGTCGCCTCGCCGCTCCCCGCCCCCAGGATGAGGCGCGCCAGGGCCAAGGCCAGAAAAATACCCTGCGCCGCATAGCAGGCCGTGATCAGCAAACCGAGCAAGACGCTCACGGCGAATTTGTCGGCAATGGGGCCAACAAGCTTTACGATAGATCCGTACATCAACGCGGCTCCCTGTTGGATCTTTTGACCGCAGCACCATGACTGACAGTCAGTCATGCCATCCATACAGGGGGGCGCCGACCCGCGCTAACCCGCGGCGGGACGATTCTTGATCCGCGAAGGGAATTTCGACCAACCGACGCCTGAGATTCGGAGGCGCGTTTGAAAACGGAGGAGGGGGGCGGCACGGGCCTTCACATGCCCGGCGGCATGGCCGCCATCACCGCCAGCAGCCGTGACTGTTTTTAAAATCCACCCCGGACGCGGCCGTAATCCTTGGGATTAAGGCCGTAGCGCTCCCGAAAGGCCCGACTGAAATGGCTCAGGCTCTGATACCCGATTTGATATGCGGCTTCGCTTACGGTCACATCGCCGGAAACAAGCAGTTCCCGGGCGCGCTCCAAGCGATACTCGCGGAAGTATTCAAAAACAGGCCGCCCGAAGACTTGCTTGAATCCGATTTTCAGTTTTTTTTCATTGATGCCGACCAGCTTGGCCAGCATGGCCACACTCGGTGGATTTTCGAAATCTTTGACAAGCAGTTCCTTGGCGGCTTGGATGCGTTCCACATCTTTTGTTCGCAAGGATTGTTTGTTTCGATTTTCATCGGGATCAGCACCAAGACATTCATTCAACTGCCAAGCCAAGAGTTCCAGCACCCGGCTTTCCAAGAACATTTTTTGAACGCCGTCACTGTACTTATTTTGTATTATCTGCAGAAGGAGTGACATCTTGGCGGGATTTTCCGCTCCTCGCCAATAAAATTGTTCCTTCTGTTCGGCCATTATTTTTTTGAATGCGCAAGAGAGCTTTCTTTTGTCATCTTTGAAATACGAATCCAAGAATAAGGGCGTTGTCAAAATGCTTACAACAAATACCCCGGAATCATGGTCACTTTCAAGGGCGCCTGATGTCTCAGGGAAATAATAAATGCCGTTGCAGCCCTGTTTGAGGAGATGCGTCTGGTTTTTTAAAGCGCCATCGTAGTACGTGCAGCGATTGGAGCCCGACACGACGAATCCGAATTGCACAGGGGCCTTGCCGATTTCAAATTTGAACTTGGCCTCAATGCCGGGGCGAACGGCCGATATATTGAGGAGAAGATCCGGTCGCAGGGCAATGACCCGGCTTGCGGTGGACATCACCCCCTGTCCGGCCTCGACCCGGTAATCGACGTGATGCGCCCGACCTTCCGCCCCGTTTACGACATCAAACTGGTATTTCATGGGCATCCTCAAAAAAGGTTTCTTCTTCTTTATAGATTGTGATTGTCAATATCAATAACAGTTGATGCGTAAATATCTGCCCTGCGCCAATCGCATCCCGGAATTTCTTTTTATTACAATATGAAATGAAAATCTTGCAAATTGTTCCAAGTGACCCGCCGGCATGCTTCGGACCAGTCAATTCTTGAGGGAGGCTCCCTGTGGTGAAGTGTTGTTAAGCATTCGAGCGTACGCTCCCAGCGTCATTTTGCCGAGACTCGAGTGCGGACGCACCTCGTTGTAGAGCTGCGCCAGTCCTCGATGACCACGTTGGCCTCCATCCGGGAGCGAAAGCACTCCATGGAGAGACATTCGTCCCGGAATTCGCCGTTGCAGCTTTCAACCATCCCGTTTTGCCAGGGCTCGCCGGGATCGATCAGGGCAACTTCGAGTCCTTGATTCGCCACCCAGCGCAAAGCGCCTTGGAGACGAACCCCGGGCCGTTGTCCGAACGCAGGTGGCGCGGTGCGCTGCGAGAGCGGCGGGACTGGACACGGTTTTGTGTCGAGCGGTGGGCGCGACAGGGGAAGGGAGGTTTTTTAATGTGGCCTTGCTGGTGGAGTGTCGAAGCCGTAGCCGCAAACCCCGCCGCACCTGGCCACGTCGTCGATGTCCTTCTGGTCGAGGGGAAACAGACGGCAGGCCTTTGGCCGGCATTTGCCGTACACGTGGCACAAATGGTCCCGGGTCAGCATCGGGCAAGCGATGGTGAAGTGGCAGCATGTCCCGCACTGGTGGCATTCCCCCTGGCGGATACGGAGTTGCCGGGCCACGTAGCCCTTGCGGAAATGCACCGCGAAAAGTCGCCTGATCTTGCCGATGAAAATACGGGATTCGTGTTTGATCGTTGCCATGGTCGTTCCTTGATATTTCGAACAAATTTCCCCGCCGCCTAGCGCGGCCGCCTAACGCGGGGTTGCAGCCGCTTCCCATCCCTACGGGCCTGGGCTATTTTCATCGCGTTTCACTTTCTATAACCTTTTACAGCGAGATCAAGGCGGGAGCAGATGGACCAAAAGAAAAAAGGCCTACAGTCTTTCAACCGTAAGCCTTTGATTTCTATGGTGCCGAGGGACAGAATCGAACTGCCGACACGGGGATTTTCAGTCCCCTGCTCTACCGACTGAGCTACCTCGGCGCAACGAGAGACGGTATTTATACCACGCCTTTGGGCTTGGCAACCTTTTTTTTGAGGAAATCCCATGTCGCGAAGCGATTTCATTTTCTCCGTAATCGGGTTATCCACCTACCTGCTCATTTTGTTCTACCTCTAGGAGGCCCCTAAGTGACCGAACTCGAAGCTTTCATCGACCATTGGACCGACGACTCCAACGGCGTCAAAAAGGCCTTCCTGCGCTTCAAATCCGTGCTCGAGGGCTTATGCGAAGTCAGCGTTTCTTTCGTGCCCCGGCCGCCCGCGAGCTATAGCCTACGCGCCGAACCCCCGCGCGGCCGCCCCGTGATCACCATGGTCGACGTGGCCTCCCTCGACGGCGAAAAATTTCTTTCGGTGTGCTTTTACGCCGATACCATCACCGACCCCGAGGAGCGCGGCGACCTCATCCCCGGCGGTCTGCTCTCCAAGGACGGCTACTGCTTCGACGTGGATTCCGACGAGGACAATGTCGTCAGCTATGTGGAAGCCCGCATCTTCGAGGCCGCCGCCGCCTTTTCCCTGTCCGAAGACGACACCTGCGCCGAAGTCGACGTCAACGACTAACAGATTGGCTGGAATGCGCGAGAGGCGAAACCCTTTTGGAAAAGGGGCTCCCTCTCGCGCCCTCCCTTCACGGCTGGTAGAAGCGTCTCGTGTCCAGGGCGTCCTCCACGCCGAAGGCGTCAGGCATATGGGTGGCCGTATGGCCCCCGTCGCGCGCGACAATGGCCACCACGTCGAAACGGCACGGCATCTCCCATAAATTCCGCTCGGACAGGTAGGCGGCCGCGGCCAGCGCGATCCGTCGCCGCTTGGCCGGCGTCACCGCCTGGTCCGGCCGGCCAAGGCTCCCCGGGCCGCGCGTCTTGACCTCCACGAACACGAGCGTGTCCCCGTCCCGACAGATGATGTCCACCTCGCCGCCCTTCGCGCGGTAATTGCGCTCCAGCACCGCATATCCCTTGCCGCCAAGAAGCGCCGTTGCCGCGTCCTCGCCGGCCCGGCCCAGGCGCAGGTGCGGCGGCGATGGTGGTGGTGGGGTCATGGGGATGCCTCCGGCGGCCAGGGGGAAACTTTTTGAAAAAAGTTTCCCTCTGGACCCCTTTCAAAAACTTTCACAGGGGGTGGAGAGGGGAGCGGTTTTTATTTTCGGAAGCAAGGAAACGCTTTTCTTTCCCTAAGGGCAAGATGTTGACTCGTGGTCGGGGTGAAAATGGCTCCAGGAAAAAAGCACACGCGGGGGCTTGAACCGCTTTCGGGCATGGGACGCGTGTCCTGGTCCGGCCGGCGCGGGCAGGGCGCTTAACAGCCCGGCAGGGGCATCTGGCGGGCCGCTTCGGGCAGGACCCCCCGAAACGTCAGGCGGTGCAGGCGGCAGGGGCCAAGCTCCCGCAGGGCGGCCAGATGGGCCTTGGCCCCGTAGCCCTTGTGCGAGGCGAAGCCGTAACCGGGAAATTGCCGGTCGAAAATCGTCATCAGCTTGTCGCGACTGGTCTTGGCCAGGATCGAGGCGGCGGAGATGGCCGGCACGCTCAGGTCGCCGCCGATGATGGCCTCCTGGGGCGGGGGCGCGGCGATGTTGGCCAGATGGGCGGCCGGGATGCGCTTGTTGCCGTCGATCTTGAGCGCCTCGGGCCTGACCCGAAGCGCCCGCACGGCCCGGGACATGGCCGCGAAGGTGGCTTGCAGGATGTTGATCCGGTCGATCTCGACCGGCCAGGCCATGCCCACGGCCCAGGCGATGGCTTGCGCCTTGATGGCCGGAGCGAGCCCCTCGCGTCTGGCGGCGGAAAGCTTTTTGGAATCGGTGAGAAAAGGCAGGTCGTAGGCCTCGGGCAAAATCACCGCCCCGGCCACCACCGGCCCGGCCAGGCAGCCCCGGCCGGCCTCGTCCACGCCGGCTATGAGAATGCGCGCGGGCATGACAAAAGACGGCCGCGCCAACCTGACGGGAAAATTCCCGCCAGGCAGGCGACGGCCGCAAAAAGGATTCGGGTCCGGTCCACGGCGTTTGCCGGGACTAGGATTCCCAGGTGGTGCGGGTCTTGATGCGGGCGGCCTTGCCGCGAAGGGCGCGCAGGTAGTACAGCCGGCTGCGGCGCACTTTGCCCTGGGTCACCACTTCCACGCGCTCGATAAACGGGGAGTGCATGGGGAACACGCGCTCCACGCCCACGCCGTCGGACACCTTGCGCACGGTGAAGGTGGAGTTGACTCCGCCCTTGCGCAGGCGCAGCACCGCGCCCTGGAACACCTGGATGCGCTCTTTCTCGCCCTCGATGATGCGCAGGTGCACCTTGACGGTGTCGCCGGGGCGAAACGCCGGCATGTCCAGGCGCATCTGCTCCCGCTCAATCTGCTTGATCACGTTCATGACGCTTTCTCCTCGGTAAGGCCGTCCGGCGCGTGCCGCTTAGGCCTTGGAATGTCTCGTTCGCTGTCGGCGAGCCTTATAAAATGTCGCCGAGCAGTCTGTCGGTGAGGATGCCGGCCGCGGCCCGCACCGATAAATGATTGTAGTCCGAAAAGGGCCGAAGCGGCGGCAGTATGCCGTCGGCCCGGTCCAGCACAGCGTCCGCCAGCCCGTGTCCCGTGCCGAGCACGACCAGCACCGGGCGTTTGCCGATGAGCTCCCGGGCGGCGGCGAAGGACATGGTGGCCGGCCCCCGGGCGCTGGTGGCGATCAGGGCCGGCGGCTGCCCGTGGTCCTTGCCCACGGCGACAAGCGCCGCGTCCAGGTCCTCGTGCAGGCGCACCAGCGACAACGCCTCGGCGCGGTCCGGATTGGCGGCCAGCCCCGGACCTTCCCGCCAGTGGCCGACGATGCGGCCGGCCAGGGTCAGTTGGTCCCGAAGCGGGGACACCACTTCGAAGCCTCCCAGACCGTAGGTGCGGGAAACGCGCGCTATATCGTGGACGTCGAGGTTTGTCAAAGACACCGTGCCGACTTTTCCATCCTTGAGCAGCACCGGGCCGTGCACGAGGGCTATGTGCATGTTGCGTCCGGGACGGGCGCGGGGGACGGCGCGCAAAAAATCCAGGTCCTCGTCCGAGAGGATCGTGGCGTCGAAAAGATCCGGCCGCCGGTGAAGGGTCGTTTCCAGCGAGCGCCTGCGCCGCCAGGCGGCGATGGCCGCGTGGTGGCCGGTCAAAAGATCCGGCGGCACGGGCAGGCCCTCGAACATCTCCGGCCGGGTGTAGTGGGGGTATTCCAGGAGCCCGGAGGCGAAGCTTTCCTCGTCGGCCGAGGCCTCCTTGCCCATGAATCCCGGCACCAGCCGGGAAACGGACTCCATCAGGCAGGCGGCGGCGGATTCGCCCCCGGACAACACGAAATCCCCCACCGAGACCGGGGTGATGTCGAAGAGGTCGAAAATCCGGGCGTCGATGCCCTCGTAGCGGCCGCAGACAAGAGTGAGCGCCTCCTCCGTGGCCAGTTCGGCGGCGATCTCCTGCGTCAGCGGCCGCCCGGCCGGGGACAGCATGAGCAGGCGGCCGGGTTTGGGCAGGGAGCGCAGGGTGGTGACCAGCGTGGGCAGGCCCATGACCATGCCCGGACCGCCGCCGTAGGGTCGGTCGTCCACGGTGTGGTGCTTGTCCGTGGCGAAATCCCGGGGATTTATCCGGTCCACGGCCACCACGCCGGCCTCGACGGCCTTGGCCATGAGCCCGCAGGACAGGAAGGAATCGAAAAATTCCGGAAAGATGCTGACGATGGTGAAATGCAAGGAGTCCCGCCCGCGCGTTGTCGGCCCAGGGCCGGTCTTGAGGGAAAAAAGTACTCTACGCCGGCTGGGCCGGACCTGACAAGGGCGATTGCGTTGCGGGGGCGGACGCCGGCATGGCCGGGTTGCCCGGGGAGTGGCCTGGACAGCGAACCATCGGCGGTTGACAGGCGCACGGGCTTTGCCGCATGGCTGAGGGCCGGCCCACTCCCTCATTCAGACGCCAAGGAGCCCGCCATGCTGCCCCGCGCCCTGCGCTTTCTCGGTCCGCGCCGCAAGGATTACCTGCCGGGGCTGTGCGACCATTACCGGCCCGTGGCCAGGGGCATGGCGCTTTTGGCCGAGGCCCTGCGCCATTGCCTCGACGCCAGCCCGGACGACGCCTTTGCCGCCTTGGTCGGGGAGATCGACATCCTGGAGGGCGCCGCCGACAAGATCAAGCGGCGCATCCGCAACCACCTGCCGGCGGCCGGGCTCATGGTGGTCGATAAGACGCTTTTTCTCGACTACACCAAGCGGCAGGACGATATCCTGGACGCGGTCCTGGACGCCGCCGTCTGGCTCGACCGCGACGATTTCGTGGTGCCCCCGCCCCTTCGCCCGGCCCTGGAGGATTGCGTGGCCGAGGCGGCGCGCGGCGTGGAGCTGCTGGAGCCCGCCCTTGCCGGCACGGTGGACTATATCCTTTGCGGCGGGGGGGAGCGCGACGCGCTCAAGAAGGCCATGCAGGCCGTGCGCGACCAGCATCGGCGCGTGATCCGGGCCAAGCGCGCGCTTGTCGCCGCGGCCTACGGCACGGACATGGAGTTCGGCCGCGTCTACCAGGTGGTGCGTTTTGTGGAATACGTCTACCGGGCCAGCCGCAAGGCCGAAAACTGCGCCGACATCCTGCGCGCCATGCTCGCCCGCTAAGGCTTTCCCATGACCGTCGACAATACCCGCCTCGACGCCATGGTGGAGCGCCTGCGCTGCCAGGGTCACCGCATCTCCCCGCAACGTCTGGAAATCCTGCGCGAGCTGGCCGGCAGCCCCGACCATCCCTCGGCCGAGGCCCTGCACCGCCGGTTGCTTGCGAGGTTTCCGGCCATGAGCCTGGCCACGGTCTACAAGACCATTGCCGCCCTCAAGCAGTGCGGCGAGATTTTGGAGCTGCAATTCAGCGACCGGGACAACCGTTACGACGCCATCCGCCCCACGCCACACCCGCATTGCATCTGCCTGGAGTGCGGGGCCGTGACCGATCCGCCCGCCCCGGACATGGAGCGCTTCGTCGCTTCCCTGGTCGCATCCAGCGGCTACGCCATCAGTTCCCACCGCCTGGATTTTTTTGGCCTGTGCCCGCGCTGCCGTAAAAAACGCGGCATCTAATCCCTCTCTTCATTGTATTTTTGCCGATCTCGGCCGGAAATTCCGGTCGAGGTCCCGCTTTTTTCCCCTTTTTCGTTGTCACGCCTTCTCGTATCTTGTAGAGAATCATTATCCATAAAAAAACCATCCCGCCCCGGCGGGAAAAACGGCCATTGGCCAGGAGGCGCGCCATGCCCGACAAAAAGATCATGACCACCGGATTTGGAGCTCCCATCGGCGACGACCAGAATACCGCCACCGCCGGCACGCGCGGTCCGGCGCTCATGCAGGACGTGCATCTGTTGGAAAAAATGGCCCACTTCGACCGGGAGCGCATTCCCGAGCGGGTGGTCCACGCCAAGGGGGCCGGGGCCTACGGCTATTTCGAGGTCACGGCCGACGTGACCCGCTACACCAAGGCGGCTTTTCTCTCCCAGGTGGGCAAGCGCACCGAGGTCTTCGCCCGGTTCTCCACTGTGGGCGGCGAGCGCGGCTCGGCCGATTCGGCCCGCGATCCCCGGGGATTCGCGCTCAAGTTCTACACCGAGGAAGGCAATTACGACATGGTCGGCAACAACACGCCGGTCTTTTTCATCCGCGATCCGCTCAAATTCCCGGATTTCATCCACACCCAGAAGCGCAATCCCCGGACCAATCTGAAAGACGCCGACATGTTCTGGGATTTCCTGTCGCTCACCCCGGAATCTCTGCACCAGGTGACGGTCCTTTTCTCCGACCGGGGCACCCCGGCCACCTACCGCAACATGAACGGCTACAGCAGCCATACCTATAAATGGTACAACGCGGCCGGGGACTATTTCTGGGTGAAGTACCACTTCAAGACCGACCAGGGCATCAGGAACCTGACCCGCCAGGAGTCCGAACACCTTGCCGGCGCCAGTCCCGACCACGCCACCGAGGACCTTTTCAATGCCATCGCCTCGGGCAATCCGCCCTCCTGGACTCTGGAGATGCAGATCATGACCCCGGAGCAGGCCGAGGACTACCGCTTCGACATCTTCGACGTGACCAAGGTCTGGCCCCATGGCGACGTGCCGCCGATCAAGATCGGCAAGTTGGTGCTGGACAGAAATCCGGTCAACTACTTCGCCGAGGTGGAGCAGGCGGCATTCAACCCGAGCAACCTGGTGCCCGGCATCGCCGCCTCGCCGGACAAGATGTTGCAAGGCCGGCTTTTCTCCTACCACGACACCCACCTGCACCGGCTTGGCCCCAATTACCAGCTCATCCCGGTCAACGCGCCCAAGGCCGCCAAGGCGCAAAACTACCAGCGCGACGGCTTCATGCGCGTCGACGACGGCGGCGGTTCCGGCCCCAACTACTGGCCCAACAGCTTCGGCGGCCCGGCCCCGGATGCGGCCGCCCTGGAACCGGACTATCCCGTGCACGGCGAGGCCGGCCGGCACGCCTACGCCCATCCCAACGACGACCACAGCCAGCCCGGGGAGCTTTACCGCAAGGCCATGAACGACATGGACCGGGAGCACCTCGTCGGCAACATCGTGGAGCATCTCAAAAACGCCGTCCCGCGCATCCAGAAGCGCCAGTGCGCCCTTTTCTACAAGGCGGACGCCGAGTGGGGCGGGCGCGTGGCCACGGGGCTGGGGCTCGATCTGGCCGAAGTGCAAAAGCTCGCGGACATGACCAAGGAAGAACGCGCCGCCGCCACGGCGGTGTAAGAGGGGAGGGGAGGAAGAGCTGGGGGGAAACCTTTCTGAAGAAAGGTTTCCCCCCAGACCCCCTTTCCCAAGACTTTTGGCGATGGGGAGGGGGGCGGCGAGGGGGAGGGGACGGAGGCGGGAAGAGAGGCGGGGGGCGCATTGCCATCGCTGGGCGCGGCGGCTATCGGAAAGGATATCCGGTAAGGCCGCCGGGAAGAGGCGCGTCGGATGCTGCGGGCGATACGTGAGGAGGGGGGATGGAGGAGAAAAAAGGGAATGGCGGCCGGGAGACGAACGGCTGGAAGCGGCGGCTGGGCCTGAGCCTTCTCGTCTACAGCTTCGTTCCGCTCTGCACCATCGAGTTTGTGGCTTTTCTGCCGCTAAGCGCCGGGCAGGCCGTAACCTTCGGGGCCGTGTACATCGGCTCCGGGGAGCTTGCCTGTCTGGCGGCGGTGGCGCTTTTGGGCAAGCCGTTCATCGAAGGCGTCAAGCGGCGCATCAAGGGCTTTTTTCTTTGCGGCCGCGAGACCGCCCCGCCGCGCCACATCGGCAAGGCCCGCCACTACACCGGCATCGCCATGCTTATGGCCAGCTTCGTGCCCTACTACATCGTGCTCGGGCTCTTCATCTTCAGTCCGCCGAAACCGTCCGGCCTGCGGGGACTGCTCTTTTTGCTGCTCGCCGGGGAGGGGCTTTTCTGGGCGGGACTGCTCCTGCTCGGCGGGGAATTCTGGGCGCGGCTCAAAAAACTCTTCGAGTGGCCGGGCCGGGAAGGCCCCGGGGAGGTCGCTGCCGCCGCCCTCTCCGGCCCGACCCCCCCGAATCCCTAGACGTGCGCGCGGTCTTGCCGGCCGGCCTTTCCCGTAAAAAGCACTTTGGTACTTTTTACGGGACGACGCCTCAGACCTTTTCCAACCGTATGGGGATGCCTTGCCGGGCGGAACAGCCGTATTCATGCTCGAGCAGGGTGGACGCGCCCTTGCGGGTGGGGTCCGGCGGCGTCAGGTCGTTGAGGGAGAAGCCGGCGGCGGCGCGGCGGTCGGCCCGGATCAGCTTGCCGTCCACTTCCACGTCGGCGGCCCCGAGCGCCGTATGGCCGAAGCCGTGTTCCACGGCGACGACGCCCGGCATGACCACGTCCCCGACCACCACCCGTGCTGCGGCGCTGCCGGCCGGACTCACCATGCGCACCAGGTCGCCCCGGGAAACGCCCAGGCGCTTGGCGTCTTCGGTGTGGACCATGACCATGTTGATGGGTTTGACGGCCAGCAGCCGGTCGGAGATGACGGCGTAGGAGTTGATGAGGCTCGATTTGAAGGACGTCATGAGCAGCGGGTAGTCCTTCTCGGTCCAGACCGCGCGCAGTTCCCGGCCGTCGGTGAGACGCGGCGGCAGGAAGCGGGGCGTGCCGCTATAGTGCCTGCCGGTCTGGGAGTTGATCGCCAGGGCCGCTTCCTCGTTATAGATTTGGAGCGCCTTTTCCCACTTCGCCTTGACCGCGTCCCCGGCGTAGCTCGCGCCGTAGGGGGCGAACCGGCCGCCCCGGCTGTAGACGTAGGCCACCGGGCCGCGCTCCTCGGGCGGCAGCACCCTGGCAATGTCCGGCAGGATGCGGGCGATGCCCGAAAGCGCCACGTCCCGGTCGCTGGGGCTCGGCAGCACGTCTCCTTTGAACCAGGCCACATTGGCCGTCAGGCGCAGGTAGTAGTCCTGGGGCGTGTTGAGGGGGTGGAGGGTGCCGTCCCGGCCGGGAATGGCTTTGTCGCCGAAACCCGGCAGGCCCAGGCGCTTGGCCACCTCGATGAGGAAAAGCTCCATGCACACCGGCTCGCCGGCGGCGCTTTTTTCCTGGCGCGGTTCGATGGCCGGCCAACGGGCTGTTGACATCTTGGTTAACACCCCGGCCCAGGCCCCGGAGAAGCCGCCCCAGACTTCGTACATGCACGGGTCGGGCACGAGATAATCGGCGTAGGCGTTGGTCTCGTTGTGAAAGGTGTCGATGCCGATGATGAGCGGCAGGTCGGCCGGATCGCGCAGATGCTTGTCCACGGCGTGTTTGAGCCCGCCGTGGCCGTAGATGACGTTGCCGGTCCAGTTGATCCAGCATTTGTAGGTAAACGGCGAGCCGTTGGCGTGGGAGAGCAGATGTTCGCCGGGCATGTTGGGCGGGGTCAGCGGATACCAGGGCTGCTCCGACGGATAGGGATTCTTGCCGGCGGCGGATTTCTGCTTGAATTCCGTCGATTTCTGGTACGGAGCCCGGCAGCGGATGGCCGGGAAGCCTTTGGCCTGGATTTCGCCGGGGAAGTTCTCCAGGTCGTAGCGCGGGCCTTTGAGGGCCGGGCCGGCATGAAACGAGCCGGCCGTGGTGGCGATGCCGCCCTTGGCATTGATGTTGCCGATCAACGTATTGAGGGTGAGCACGGTGAACGTGGCGTTGCCGCCGGAGGTGCTCATCATGCCGCCGTGCACGTCCACGGCGGCCCGCTTGCCGTGGGCGGTCAGTTCCCGGGCCAGCTGCGTCATGGTCTCCACCGGCACGCCGCAGTATGTGGCGTACTCTTCCAGGCTGCGCCCCATCGCTTCCTCGCGCAAAAGCGTCAGCGCCGTGGCCACGGTGGCGGTCGAGCCGTCCGGCAGCCTGACCTCGCCCCGGTAGAAAAGCGCCGCCTCGGGGCAGCCGCCGGCCGGGACCGGCTTGCCGCCGCTGCCCATGACCATGGGCGCGTCCCCGGGTTTGGCGGCCTCGGCGGCGGGCTTGCCGGCGTCCTTAACGGCCGGGGCAGGGGCGGCCAGGCCCATGTCCGAGGCCATGAGGATATGGCCCGCGCCCGGGCCGGAAAGCCGGACCAGATGCGTGGCGTTGCAAAAGCCGGCTTCGCCGGCGGCCTTGGCGGCAGCCAGGGTGGGCCGGGACAAAAAGCCCTTGTCGAAGCGTTCGTTGTCGAAAATCCAGCGCATCATGCCCATGGCCAGGGCCGAGTCCATGCCTGGCAGGATGGGCACCCACTGGCACCGGTCACGCGACGCGCTGGCCATGGGCATACGCAGCACCGGGTCCACCACGGCGTAGTGCAGCTTGCCGTCGCTGCGCCCGGCGGCCAGCATCCGGCCCGAGCGGTTGAACGGATTGCCGGCCTGGGACGGGGCCGTGCCCCAGAAAATGGCGAATTCGCAGTTTTCGAAATCCGGCTTGATGTGGGTGTTCTTCTTGAGGTCGTCCATGAAAAGCCCGGAGCCGATGCGAAAGGACAGGCCGCAGTAGGCCCCGTGCTTGCCGAAGTTTTTCGTGCCAAAGGCCTGCATGCCGAAGCGCTTGTAGAAAAACGTCTCCCGGCCGTCGTCCACGGCATAGGTCAAAAGCAGGCGGTTGGACTGGGGGCCGAATTCCGGCATGGCCGGGTTGGCCGGGCCCTTGGCCTCGCGGATGGCCCGCAGGCCGTCCACGTGCCCCTCGCCGAAGAGGTCGCCGCCGTCCACCACCTCGGCCACGAGCTGTTCGAAGGGAATGGTTTTCCATTTGCCTTCGCCGCGTTTGCCCGCGCGTTTAAGGCAGCGGGTGATGCGGAAGGGGTTTTTCGAGGCGTCGAGCATGGCCGCGCCCCGGCCGCAGGTGGTGGAGCGCTTGTCGTGGCCTTGCCCCTTGTCGGCCGAGAGCCGGCGCAGGGTTTCCTCCACCGGGGTGTCCATGGCGAAATGATGCTCGTGGGCCAGCGGGTTGTAGGGATTGCCGGCCACCCGGGTCACGGCGTCCGTCGCCTCGTCGATATGCAGCCGCACGCCGCAAAAGGTGGTGCAGCCCCAGCACTGGTTGAAGGCCACGCGCTGGCCTTTGGTTTCGTGTACCTGTCCGGCGGCGTCGACACGATATTCCGGGGGCAGGGAGTTCTTGTTGACGGGGTCGGCCAGGGCCTCGCCGGCGGAGCCGGTCACAAGGCCGCTGACGACTTTGACGGCCGCGCCGGCCGAGGCGGCGGCGAAAAGTCCGAGCCCGGCGACCACCGCGCCTTTTTTGAGCAGGTCGCGTTTGCCCTGATCCGGGGGCGTGCCGTTTTGCGGCAGGGAAGATTGGTCCATCATAGCGGTGCCTTTCCTTATGAGCGGACGCCGTGGGGGGCGGGCGGCGTTTTTTCGGGCAAAAGCGCGGGCACGAGCAGCCCCAGGGCCAAAAGCAGTCCGGCGGTTCCGGCCAGGGCCAGGAGCGACGGCCCGGACAGCAGGTCGAGGAAGGCGGCCTTGTCGGCCACGGTGGCGGCGTTGCGGGGGAAGGCCTGGCCGAGCTGGATGAGCTTCCAGAAGAGCAGGAAGTCGGCGGCCAGCCCGGCCACGCCGGCCACGTACAGGCCGCGGCCGGCGCTTTTCCAGCCGAGGACCGCCGCAACCAGGGCCAGCAGACAGAGCAGGTCCGGGGCATGCCACCAGAGGCTCACGGCCCCGGCGAATCCGGCGGGCGCGGGCAGGAAAATGGCCAAGGCCGCGCAAGCGCCCGCTCCCAGGGCGGCAGAGCCGGCCAGGGCACGGGTGACCCCGGGATCGGCGTCCCTGCCGCCGGCCAGACAGGCAGTCAGGCCGAGGCCGCCGGCCAGCCCGGCGATGACGAAAAGCGGCGGCAGCACCGGGCTTGTCCACAAGGCCCGGCCGACGCAGGCCATGATTTCGTTGGTGGCGTAGGTAAAGACCGCGATGCCGGGCAAAAGCGCCAGGGCGGCCAGGGTCCGGTTGGCCGGGCGCGGCCGGCGCGTGCGCCAAACGAGGCCCAACGCGGTGAGCAGGAATACCGGGACGATGTAGGCCCCGGCGGCGGTCCAGGAGGTCGTGGACGGGTGGAGGAAGAATTCGTAGGCCCGAAGCGGTTGTTCCAGCGAAACGAAAAGGGCCGACTGGCCGCACAGGCCGGCGGTGAGCGCCGCCAGGGAAAACGGCCGGGCCAGCCGTTCGCCCCGGCCCCACAGCAGGGTCAAGGCGGCCAGGATCAGGGCCGCCGCGCCGGCGGTCAGCATGCCAAGGGCCAGCGGTTCAAGGGCGCCCCAATCCGGAGCGGGCACGACGCCGACAAGTTCCATGACATCAGGCATGGCTTCCTCCCTGGCGCAGATCGCGGTAGGGCATGGGCGCGGCCACATCGGCGGCGCTGACGAAAAAGGGATCGAGGCCTAGGTAATAGACGGAAGGCTCGGTTTTCTTCTCGGGATAGAGCACGGCCAGCGCGCCGTCGTGTTCGCGCAGCAGGCGGCCGACGAGGCTTTCGGGATTGTTGACGTCGCCGAAATGGCGCGCCCCGCCCACGCAGTTTTCCACGCAGGCCGGCAGCAGCCCGGCGGCCAGGCGGTGGGCGCAGAAGGTGCACTTGTCGGCGGTCTTGGTCTCGTGGTTGAGAAAGCGCGCCCCGTAGGGGCAGGCCTGGACGCAAAAGCCGCAGCCCAGGCACTTGGTCCCGTCGATGACCACGATGCCGTCCGGACGCTGGTAGGTGGCCTTCACCGGGCAGACCGGGATGCAGGCCGGCTTTTCGCAGTGGTTGCACAGGCGCGGCAGCGAGGCGACGAACGACCGCTTCGTCTCGGCGTCGCGCAGCACGTACTCGCCCACGGTGGTGCGGAAATCCCCGACCGGGGTGCGGTTTTCCAGGCCGCAGCTCACGGTGCACGACTGGCAGCCCACGCAACGCCGCAGATCCACGACCATGGCGTAGCGCGGTCCCTTGCCGCTCCCGGCGGCGAAGGCTTCGCCCGGGGCCACGATCCCGACGCTCGCGCCGCCAAGCCCCAGCAGTTTGAGAAACGATCTCCTGTCCATGGCATCTCCCTTGCTCTGGCCAAAGGATGCCGCCCGGACGCGGTCGGGTCCATCGGGACGTTCCTGATTTCCCTATTTCCGTGATTGTCCCTCATGGCGGGGGATCACGCTCGAAAGATGCCGGCCGCCCACGCAACGACGGCGACTGGCTCGGGAAAATCCTTACGCGCGGAACCTAAGATCCACGCGATAGGGAGCCGCTCAACGAGGCTCCGGCGCCTGCTATCCCCTTTCCCGTTGGTGCCCTTTGAAAGTCTTTTGATGGGGGGCCCGGGGGGAAACTTTTCTTCAGAAAAGTTTCCCCCCGGCGTCTTGCTCCCTCATCAAAATAGTCCCTAGGGCTTTATCAGCCCATGGCGCAGGGCGATCTTGGTCAGGTCGGCCGGGGTCTCGGCGGCAAGCTTTTCCATGATGTTGTACTTGTGGGTCTCCACGGTCTTGGGGCTGATGCACAGCGTGGCGGCGATGCGCTTGAGGGCCAGGCCGTCGGCGAGCAGGCGGAAGACCTCCATTTCGCGGCGGCTGAGAAGGGCGAGGCGCGCCTCGTCGTCCCCGGCCGTCTCGCCCTGGAACTGGCGGGAGAGCTGCTGGGGCGTGACCGTGGTGAAGAAGGTGCCTCCGGCGCAGACCGTTTCCACGGCCCGCACCAGCAGCGCCGGGTCGTCGGCCTTGAGCACGTGGCCGGAGATGCCGGCCTTAAAGAGCTCCAGAATGAAGCGCTGGTCGGAGTGCATGGTGTAGATGATGATGTCCGCCGTGGGTTCGGCCTGCCGGATGGCGATGGTGGCTTCCACGCCGTTTAGGCCCGGCATGGAGATGTCCATGATGACCACGTCCGGGTGGAGTTTGCTTGCCAGCTCCACGGCCTGTTCGCCGGAAGTGGCTTCGCCGGCGATCACGATGTCGGCGTGGTCGGCGAAAAGTCCCTTGATGCCTTCGATGACCACCTGATGGTCGTCCACGAGCAGGAGTCGATGGCTGTGCATGGCGTTTCCCCGGCGGTTGTCAGAGCGCGACTTCCGCGACGATGTGCGTGCCCTCGCCCGGGGCCGATTCCACCAGCAGCGTGCCGCCGAGCTGGACCATGCGCTCGCGCATGAGCGTAAGCCCCAGGCTCGTGGCAGGCCGCGCCGCCGGATCGAAGCCCGCGCCGTCGTCCTCCACGGACAGGGTGATGCGGTCCTCGCGCCGCACGAGGCTTAGGTGCACGTTGGCGGCTTTCGCGTGGCGGATGGTGTTGGACAGGGCTTCCTGGGCGATGCGGTAGAGGGCCAGGGCCTTGTCCCGGTCGAAATCGGCCGGGATCTCGTTGTGGAAAAAATGGAAGGCCAGCTCACTTGCGGCCTGCTGTTCGTCGATGAGGGCGGCGAGTGAGGGGACAAGGCCGAAATAGTCCAGGGTATCGGGCCGCAGCCCCCGGGCCAGGGCTTTGATCTCGGTCTGCACCTGGTCCACCTTTTGCCCGGCCGCGACGAGCTGGTCGCGACAGGCCTCGGCGTCCCCGGGCAGGTCGCGCGCGGCGGCGTTGAGGGTCAGGCGCAGGGTGGTGAGGAGCTGCCCGGTGTGGTCGTGCAGGTCGCGCGAGATGTCCAGGCGCACCCCTTCGAGCAGGTTGATGAGTTCCCTGGACAGGGCCTTTCGCTCCTCGACCTCGCCTTCCAGGCGCTCGTGCAGGGCAAGCAGTTCCGCATTGGCCTCGGCCAGCCGGCGGGTGCGTTCGGCCACGCGGCGCTCCAGGCCGTCGCGGGCCTCCTGCAAGGCCTTTTCCGCCTCTTTGCGGGCCGCAAGTTCCCCGGTCAGCCGGCGGGTCCGGTCCGCGACCATGGCGGAAAGCTCCCTGGCCTCGAGCAGGATGCGTCCGGTCAGCGGCCGCAGCAGGACGCCGAAGCCGAGCAGGCACAGCGCGTAGACGCCGGCCGTGGAGGCGAGCATGGCGGCCAGTTCGGTCCGGACCGGGGCGTAGAGCAGGCGGCTGTCGGCGGAAAGGGCCAGTCCCCAGCCGGTGTCGGCCACCGGCGTGTAGGCGATGACGGTGTCGGTCGCGGCCAGGATGCCGGCGCGGCCGGCAAGCGCCTGCCCCAGTCCCTTGTCCATGGCCGGGGCCAGGGCTTGGGGCAGGGGCTTCGGTTCGACAAGGAAGGTGCGGACCGCGTCCTTTTCCCGCAGGGCCAGGGCGAGCCGGGCGGCCGGGTCTTCGCCCGGCGGCTGCAGGATCTTTCCGGCGAGCTGGGCCGTGTCCACGGCCACGAGGTCGGTGGCCACGCGGCTGCCGTCGCGGCCGGTGACGGGCGCGCCGACAACGATGCAGAGCTTTCCCGAAAGCATGACGGGCGCGGAGACCAGCACCTTGCCGGAGCCTTCCGGCGGAATGCGCCAGGCGTTTTCCGGGATCGCCTCGCCGCAGGAGACGACAGGCTCGCCGTCCCTGGACAGGCGGGTGATGCCGACTACGTCGGCCGAGCGCTTCATGGCGTCGGCGAGCCGCGGCCCGGCGTAGGCCGCGAAATGTTCCCGGGAGACGCGCCCGGCGTAGACGTCCTCCAGGACGTCGCGGATCTGGGTGCGGCTGGTGATCTGCCGCGCCAGGTCCTCGGCCCGGCGATACCATTCGCCGATGGCCAGGGCCTTGGTTTCGGCCACATGGGCCAGCCCGGCCTGTTCGGATCGGGTGAGGCGGCCGAGCAGGGGAACGATGGTGGCCATGGCCACCCCCACGGCCAGGGCCAGGAGCGTGGCCGCAAAATAAAGAAACAGCCGGCGGCCCAGGCGTCCCGGCGGCAGCGCCGCGGCGCAGGGGACTTCGGCATCGGAGGGAGGAGTGGCCATGCCGGTAGCTACCAGCACTGCGGCGGGCAAGCAAGGCGCCGGGCCTGGCTTGCCCAGCCGGAAGGAGGGCGGGCGCAGGGGGGGGGGCCGCGCAGCTTCGTCGCGTGTGTGGGCAGCGCGGGCTTTTTTTCGCGTCGCCGTCCGCACCGCTTCCGTCCGCCCGGAGCGCGGCCCCGGAGCCTGGGCGGGCGTGGCCCGCGCCTAGAAGGTCAGCGTGGTGACGTCGTCCTCGAGGATGACGGCCATGGCGTCCACGCCGGTGCCGACCCTGAAGGCCGGGTGTAGGTCCTCGGCGGCGATGCCCCGGGCCGCGCAGCAGGGTTTGCACACGAGCAGGGGGACCTTGGCAACGCGGCCAAGTGCCCGACGAAGTCGTCGCCGGTCACGGCCTTGGTCCGGTCCAGGGTTTCGGGAATGGCGAGGTACACGCCGTCGTCCACCAGCATCATGCCGGCCAAGGACTCGCCGGCCAGCTTGGCGAATTGGGCGGCCCGGGTGGCCTTGTCGGGGTTTTTGGTGGTGATCATCACGAAAAGGCGTTTCATGGTCGCGTGTCCTTGGTTGAGCGTGAACGCCAGGGAGGGGGGCGGGCGTTATCGGGACGCCGCCGGGTCCTGTTCCCGGCGCAGGGTGCGGTCCAGGAGCAGCGAGTAGATCGGCCGGCCGCCCAGGGTTTCGGCCGTGACCACCGAGGCGATGCAGGTCACGAGCAGGGGCAGGGTCAGGGCGTAATTGCGGGTCATTTCCATGATGAGCACCATGCCGGTCAGGGGCGCGCGCACCGTGGCCGCGAAAAGCGCCCCCATGCCGGCCACGGCGAACATGCCGGGAAAGGTGGTCAGCCCGAGCCCCACGGCGAGCTGGCCGAAGGCCATGCCAAGCAGTGTGCCAAGCGCCAGCATGGGCGCGAAAATGCCGCCCGGCGCGCTGGTCGCGTAGCAAAAAAGGGTCCCGGCGAAACGGCAGACGAAAAGCAGCACGAGCAAGGGCACCGCCACCTGTCCGGTCAGGGCGTGGTGGAGCACGTGGTAGCCGCCGCCGGCCAGATCGGGATAGACCCAGGCAATCAGCCCGAAGGCCGCGCCGACGGCCAGGGCGAAGAGCCAGGGCCAGCGCGCGGCCGCCCGGTCCACCCGCCTGAGCGAGGCCAGAAGCAGGCGGTTGAACATCACGCCCACGCCGCCGAGCAGCAGGCCGAACAGGAAAAAGAGCCACAGGCTTTGGACATGGGGCACGGGGAAGACCGTCATGGCGATGGCCGGGCCGGCGTCGAGGAGCAGCCGCAACATCACGTCCGCGACCACGGCGGCGATGACCACGCAGTGAAACGAAACGAAATTGAAGTGGAACTCGCGGCGCATCTCCTCCATCACGAAAAGAATGCCGGCCAGGGGGGCGTTGAAGGCGGCGGCCAGCCCGGCGGCCGCGCCCGCGGCCACCAGCGAATGCAGCACTTGCGGGTCGCTCTGGCGGCACAGCCGGCCGAGCAGCCGGCCGAGCGCCCCGCCCATATGGATGGTCGGCCCCTCGCGGCCCAGGGAAAGGCCGCTGCCGAGGGAAAGGATGCCGCCGGCAAGCTTCACCGGTAGCACCCGGTCGGGACGCAACGCCCGCATGCCTTCAAGGACGCCTTCGATCTCCTGGATGCCGCTGCCGGCCGCTTCGGGGGCGAAAAAGCGGACCAGGGCCACCGCGCCGACCGTCATGGCCGCCGAGAGGAGCATGGAGACGGCGGCCCCGCCGCCAAAGGCCGTTTCGGCCGCGCCGGCAAGCGCCGCCCGGCCGGCGTCGACGAGGGAGACGCTTTGCAAAAGTGCCGCCGCGATGCATCCCGTGGCCGCGCCGGTGAGCGCCGCCACCACAAAGATGGGGGCCAGCTTGCGGTTCATGACCTCGAACTGCCGCAGGGAGCGCGGCATCCAGCGGCTATGGGGCCCGGTTTCCTGCATGGGGTCGGCTGCCTCCTTTGGCTTTGGCGCGCCGCCAGCGCGCCGTGACCGGCCGGCGGGGCCGGCCGCAAAACGGTTTCCTATGGAAAGCCTGTCGTAAAAAGCGGGTTTCCGTCAACCGGGAGAGCAATTTTATGGGGTGCTTCGGGCCGAAGGGAGCGGGCATGGAAGAATAAAAACTCGACCTGGGATATCTGTTATGCGATATGGGATCGAGTGGTAAACTCGAACAAAGGCGGGGGTGACCTCAATATGATTTTTCGATGTCTCCTTTTCGCAGGTCAATGTCTCCCGCAAGGAGGAAGACATGTCGCGGATGGGACAGGATGTCATCGACATCGGTTTGACGCGGGTTGGGCAACAATACGTTTTCGGCGCTGTGGTTCCACTCGATAATCCAGGATGGAAAGGCCCTTGGGATTGCGCCGAGTTTGCGTCCTGGTGCGCCTATCAGGCCTACGGGTTGATTTTCGGAGCGGGGGGCGCGACACGGCCGGCCAAGGCCGAGCCCTATTCCGGGTATTGGCACGCGGAGGCGAAGAAATCAGGACATGTCGTTTCCTGGCAGGAAGCCCTGCATATTCCCGGCGCGGCGTTGATCCGGGCCCCCGCGACGGGCAGGCCCGGCCATGTCGCGTTTGCCGTGGGCGATGGCGAGCGAACGCTGGAAGCGCGCGGCGCGGCGTTTGGCATCAATATCTTCACGGGCGCGGCGTCGCGGCCCTGGACCATTGGCTGCCTCCTGCCCGGGGTCGATTACGGGACGGAGCGCCTTGCCGGGCTGACGTCCGGTTCACGGCCGAGGGCGACGTCCCTTCCGGATATTTTTCTCTGGTTCAAAACGTCGCCCATAAAGGGCGCGGCCGTTGTCGCGCTGCAAAAGGCTCTGCTCGGCCAGGGACTCGATCCAGGGCCGATCGATGGCGCCTTCGGGCCGATGACCCATGCGGCGGTGCTGTCGTTTCAGCTCATGCGGGGGATCGAGGTCGACGGCGTCGTCGGACCGGCGACCGCCCGGGCGCTCGGGCTGCCGTTCCCTCTCGCGGAAGGCGTCGAGGACGTGCGGCTCTTCAACGAGGTCGTCAAACCCAAGGGACCTTGTCCGCTGACGTTTCCGCCATCCCCGGACGGGTTCGACGCGATCGCCGGCATCACGCAGTCGGGCAAGACCTTCTCCGCGACAACGGCGTCGGGCGAGAAGTTCATCATCGGTTCCATAACGACCTATACCGACGACATGCACCGGACCGGCCTGTTTCAGGGGAACGCCGCCATCAAGGACAGCCTGCGCTTCGGTGTCTATCGTGGCCGGGATTTTGTTTCCGACTTCGGGCCATGGGCGCATTTCATCGAGCCCACCCTGTTGGCGGAGGGTGAGGCCCGCTTCGCGACCTTGAACACCTACGATCGCGCCGCCTTTACGTTTGGCGCGCCGCAGCTCGCCGCGCATACGCCAGGGCGGAATTTCGTGGCCTACTTTCGCCAGCTCCTCGCTTTGCCGCTGGCGGACCGGCATTTCCCCGAACTTGCGCTGCGTCCCAACAGCGACGGCAAGATCACGATCCATCTGCAATCGGACACGGGACCGGTCGATCTCGAGGAGGTGGTGATGGTCACCCGTCCCAATGGGGTCAAGGAACCGCAACTCGCGAAGCTGATGGCCTATTGCAACACTTCCCCGACGGCGGTCGACGAGGTGGAACTTCTCGTGGCGGCTCGGCTCATGAACTGGCTGCGGCTCGATCCCCGGGCGAAGCAGTTGCAGATCGCGGTCTTCCTTGCGCAGGCGAAGGAGAATCTGGAACAGGCCAAGACGAAGGTGCCCGGCCTGGTCGGTTCGGATTGGGAAACGGCGCTGTGGATCATGGATATCCTGCATCAGGGGCGGGGCACGTATGCGGAAATGCGCGCCGCGCTCGCCTCGGCCAATCCCAAGGAGGCGCTGCGGCGGATCGGGCTGTCGCGGTACAGGACCCGGATAGTAACCATCGCCAAGGCCGTGGCCGGGCTCAAGGCTTCGGGCCTCCTGGACGGGTTCACGGTGTAACCGCCGGATGCGCGCCGGGCGTTTCCCGACCGGAGGCGTTCGGGGAACGCCTCGGCCATGTCGTCATGGCCGCTCCCGGCGTTTTTCGCCGTCCTGCGGCGGCATCGCCCCTAATGGGTCTCTTTTTCGTCCGCCTCCCGGCTTTTCGTTCTCGCGCGGTGGCGCGGGGGAGCCGGCGCGTCCGGCGATGGACATGGGAGGGAAACGACTATTTTGTCATATGCAAAATACGAAGTGTCTTTCTTTGTGGATGTAACGCATTGGAAGCGCTCTTTGCTTGGAATGGAAAGCAATAAAGAGCTGTGCCAGGAGTATCGCAAGCACAATTTTGTGTACAGACTCCGCCTTTGTTTCGAAGTCCAGCGGACCATCTGAAGTTCTTCCCCGAAGCGGCTGCCGGGCAGCGGGCCGCGTCCTTTCCCTTGATCCCCGCCGTTTTTGCCTCGAGAATTTTCCCGCCCTTGGCAGTAGCCCTATCGGCGTCGTAGTCGTTTGATTCTTACAATCCTTTGGAAATCGTATGGTATATGGTTTGATTCGCTTCGGCCGGTCGTCGCTTCCGGTTGGCGGAAAGCCACGTCAGCGCATGGTTCGCTCCGGTGACAACCGGGAAAGGCGCTCGCCGGGGCGGTTCGTGGCGCGGGAACCGGAAAACGCCGAATCTGGTCAGACCGGCAAGACCGGTATTGACAAAAATACGTTTTCGTTAAATTTTGACGTCGCATTCTAGCGAAATACAGGTTGTTTTTTAGATACGACAATTTTGAGACAACATATGGCAGGCTCCAATATCCAAGAGGACGGCATGGCCGGCAGCCCGCAGGCCCCCGATCAGAGCGCCATGGACGCGCTCGTGGCCCTGATCGGAAGCGGGAACTGGGCGCCCGGCCAGAAACTGCCCTCCCAGCGCCAGCTCGCCATCCGCCTGGGGGTGAGCCGGCCGACCGTGCGTGAGGCCCTGGTCGCGCTGGAAACCCTGGGCCGCGTACGCATCCGCCCCGGCCGGGGCATTTACCTGGCCGGCGAGGCGACGGACCAATCCTTGGGGGAGGATTGCCGGATCGCGCGGGCCGACGCGCTGCAGCGCCCCTCCCGGCTCGTCCAGATGTACCAGTTCCGCTACGTGGTGGAGCCCGCCGTGGCCGGGCTGGCGGCGCAAAACGCCACCGCCGCCCAGCTCGAGGACCTCAAGTATCTCGCCTCGCGCATGCGCGAGGCCCTCGAGAGGCGGGATGGGGCCTTGCTCTCCCGCCTCAATTGCACGCTGCATCATCAGATCGTCGAAGCCGCCAACAATCCGTTTTTCACCAAGTCCCTGGCCCCGTCCCTTTCCCAGCTGATCGAAAACCAGCAGCCGGGCGTCTCCCCGGTCGAGGAGGCGGTGGCCGAGCATGAAGCCCTGGTCGAGGCCCTGGCGCTCCATGCGCCGGGCGCGGCCCGCCGGGCCATGCGGCGGCACATCGCGGCGGCGGCGGCCCGGGCCAATATCGCCCTGCATCTGGCGTAGGAGGCGCGCCGGAGACAGAGAGAGCATCAAGACAGAGAGAGCATCAAGACAGAGAGAGCATCGAGAGAGAGGGAATGGCCTCGGGCGCGACCGGGCGGCAGTGTCGTCCGAAACGCCCGGAGCCGTGGTTTCAGGCTGCCCCTGCCGGGGAACGCCGCAACACGTAACGAGAAGGAGAGATTGTATGGGTGTGAGGCGCCGAATTTTGGCTTTGTTGTCTTGCCTGGCCGTTTTGGCCGGTGTGCTGGCCTCGCGTCCGGCACTGGCGGAAGACACCATCAAGGTGGGCATCCTCCATTCGCTGTCCGGCACCATGGCCATCAGCGAGACGTCGCTTAAGGACGTCGCCCTGATGACCATCGACGAACTCAACGCCAAGGGCGGGCTGCTCGGCAAGAAGATCGAGCCCGTGGTGGTCGATCCCGCTTCCAACTGGCCGCTTTTCGCGGAAAAGGCCCGGGAGCTTTTGACCAAGGACAAGGTGGCCGTGGTGTTCGGCTGCTGGACCTCGGTGTCGCGCAAGTCGGTGCTGCCCGTTTTCGAGGAGCTCAACGGGCTGCTGTTCTACCCCGTGCAGTATGAAGGCGAGGAGTGCTCCTACAACGTCTTCTACACCGGCGCGGCCCCCAACCAGCAGGCCATTCCCGCCGTGGAATACCTCATGAGCAAGGACGGCGGCGAGGCCAAGCGTTTCGTCCTGCTCGGCACGGACTACGTCTACCCCCGCACCACCAACAAGATCCTGCGGGCCTTCCTCCATTCCAAGGGCGTGGCCGACGCCGACATCATGGAAGTCTACACGCCGTTTGGCCACAGCGACTACCAGACCATCGTTTCCAACATCAAGAAGTTCGCCGCGGCCGGCAAGAAAACCTGCGTCATTTCGACCATCAACGGCGATTCCAACGTGCCGTTCTACAAGGAACTGGCCAACCAGGGCGTCAAGGCCGAGGACATCCCGGTCGTCGCCTTCTCCGTGGGTGAGGAAGAGCTGCGCGGCATCGACACCAAGCCCCTCGTCGGCCACCTGGCCGCCTGGAACTACTTCATGTCCATGAAGAACCCGCAAAACGAGGCCTTCATCAAGAAGTGGCGGGAATACGTGAAGAAGAACAACCTGCCCGGCGGCGACAAGCGCGTGACCAACGACCCCATGGAAGCCACCTACATCGGCATCAACATGTGGGCCCAGGCCGTCAAGCAGGCCGGCACCACCGACGTGAACGCCGTGCGCCAGGCCCTGATGAACCAGCAGTTCAAGGCCCCCGACGGCTACACCGTGGTCATGGACGCGAAGAACCATCACCTGCACAAGCCCGTGGTCATCGGCGAGATCCGTCCCGACGGCCAGTTCGAGGTGGTCTGGAAGACCAAGGGCCCCATCCGGGCCGAACCCTGGAGCCGCTTCATTCCGGACAGCGCCAAGAAGACGGCGGATTGGACCTATCCGTGGGTGTGCGGCAACTGTGAAAAGCCCAAGTACTAAACGTGAATGAACCGGAAGCGGAGCGGCGTCCATACGCGGGCGCCGCTCCCGGAATGAGCTTATGTTGCGCTTTTTCTCGCAATTGACCGTGGTTGTTGTCCTTTTGGCCGCGGTCGCCCCGGCCGCGCGGGGGCAGGGGGCCAAAGCTCCGGGATTGTCCGGGCTGTGCGCCGGCAGCCGCACCGAGCTTGTCGCGGCCGTGGATAGGCTCGGCGCATCGGGCGCGCCCCGGGACGCGGCCGTGCTGCGCGCGCTGCTCGACTACCGCGTCGGGACCGACGCCGAGGGCCGTTGCGTCATGCTGCCCGGGGAAGAGGGCGGGCAGGCCGTGGACCTGGCTTCCGGGCTGGCCGTGCCTGGCGTGGACCAGGTGGAGCCGCCGCTCGTCAACAACCGCGTGCGCCTCGCCGTCAAGAAGGCCGTCGCCCAGATCAATCTGGCCGACCATGATCCGGCGGTCCGGCTGGCCGCCGCCCAGGAGTTGCAGTCGTCGCCGTCCGAATCGCAGTTGGTCTCCGTCGAGGCGGCCCTGGCCAAGGAAAAGGATTCCCAGGTCAAGGCGGCGTTGCGCACGATCGTGGCGCAAATCAACCTGGGTAGTCCCGATCCGGCCCGCAAGCTGCGGGCGATCGGCATCATCAGCGATTCCGGCGACACCTCGCTTATTTCCAACCTGCGCCAGCTGTTGGCCGCCAAGGACGATCCGGGCGCGGCCGACCCGCGGGTGCGCCAAGCCGCCAAGGACGCCCTGAGCTCTCTGCAGCGCAAGGCCGTCGTGGTCAGCCGGCTCGGGGACCTCTTTTTCGGGGTGAGCCTCGGCAGCGTCTTGCTGCTGACGTCCCTGGGACTCGCCATCACCTTCGGGCTGATGGGCGTGATCAACATGGCCCACGGCGAGATGCTCATGCTCGGGGCCTACGCCACCTATATGGTGCAGCAGTCCTTTCGGGCCTATTTTCCGGGCGCAGTGGATTATTACCTGCTGGCGGCCATTCCCTTTTCCTTTGCCGTGCCGTTTTTGGTGGGCATGGCCCTGGAACGCTGCATCATCCGGTTTCTCTACAAGCGCCCACTGGAAACCCTGCTCGCCACCTGGGGCATCAGCCTGGGCCTGATCCAGACCGTGCGCCTCCTTTTCGGAGCGCAAAACGTGGAGGTGCAAAATCCCTCCTGGCTTTCCGGCGGCCTGGAGGTCGTTTCCGGCCTGACCCTGACCTACAATCGGCTGGCCATCATCGTTTTTACGGCCTTTGTGGTCTTTTTGTGCTGGTTTTTGCTCAACCGCACGACGCTCGGCCTGCAGGTGCGGGCCGTGACCCAGGATCGCGACACGGCCAAGGCCATGGGCATCTACACCTGGAAGATCGACATGTGGACCTTCGCCCTGGGCTCCGGCATCGCCGGGCTGGGCGGGCTGGCGCTTACCCAGGTCGGCAACGTCGGACCCGAGCTCGGCCAGGGCTACATCGTGGATTCCTTCATGGTGGTGGTCCTTGGCGGCGTGGGCAAGCTCATCGGCACCGTGGTCGGGGCCTTGGGCCTTGGCGTCATCAACAAGGCGCTTGAACCCTTCATGGGCGCGGTGCTCGGTAAGATCATCGTCCTGGCGCTTGTCATCGTCTTCATCCAGAAACGTCCCCAGGGGCTTTTCGCCTTCAAGGGCCGCGCTTCGGACTGAGCCCAAGGAGCCTTTCATGTTTCGCCAATTGTGGAATCTGCAGTCCCGTACGGCCTGGACCGTCACTTTCGTCCTGGCGGCGCTGGTCTTCGTGGTCGCGCCGGTGCTCAATCTCGCCGTGCCGGAAGGCGCGGCGCTGCACCTGCCCAACTATATGGTCCAGCTTCTGGGAAAATTCCTGTGTTTCGCCATCCTGGCTTTGGCCCTCGATCTCGTCTGGGGCTATACCGGCATCCTGAGCCTCGGCCATGCCCTCTTTTTCGCCCTCGGCGGCTACGCCATGGGCATGTATCTTATGCGGGCCATGGCCGGGGAGGGTGTCTACCGCTCGAAGCTTCCGGACTTCATGGTCTTTTTGGACTGGAAGGAGTTGCCCTGGTTCTGGCTCGGCTTTGACCATTTCTGGTTCGCCTTGCTGGTCATTTTGATCGTCCCGGCCCTTCTGGCGTTTGTCTTCGGCTTTTTCGCCTTTCGTTCGCGCATCAAGGGCGTGTACTTCTCGATCATCACCCAGGCGCTCACCTATGCGGCCATGTTGCTTTTTTTCCGCAACAACACCGGGTTCGGCGGCAACAACGGCCTGACCGACTTCAAGCGGCTGCTCGGCTTTTCCCTGGCCGAGCCGGCCACCAAGACCGGGCTTTTCCTCTGTTCGGGGCTGGTGTTGCTGCTTTTTTACCTGCTGTGCCGGGCGGTGACAGCCTCCAAGCTCGGCCGGGTGCTGACCGCCGTGCGCGACGCCGAGTCCCGGGTGATGTTTCTCGGCTACGATCCCCTGCGCTACAAGCTCTTCGTCTGGACGCTCTCGGCCTTCATGTGCGCCGTGGCCGGGGCGCTCTACGTGCCCCAGGTCGGCATCATCAACCCCAGCGAGATGGCCCCGGCCAACTCCATCGAAATCGCCATATGGGTGGCCCTCGGCGGCCGGGGAACCCTTGCCGGACCGCTTCTTGGCGCGTTCGCCGTCAACGGGGCCAAGAGCATTTTCACGGCCGTGGCCCCGGATTTGTGGCTGTTCGTGCTGAGCGCCATCTTCATTTTGGCCACGCTCTTTTTGCCGCGCGGCCTGCTGGGGCTTTTGACGGCCGGGCGTAAAAAGCCCGTCGATGACGGGGGCGGCGACGCCGCTTCCGGTGAGGAGGCCAGGGCATGAAAAGCGTCAGCTCGGCCAGTTACGCCAAGCCCGAGGCGGTGGTTTCGGATTCGGGCGTCATTTTGTACGTGGAAAACGTCAGCGTCAGCTTCGACGGCTTTAACGCCCTGACCGACCTGTCGCTGTGCGTGGACGAGGGGTGCCTGCACTGCATCATCGGTCCCAACGGGGCCGGCAAGACCACCCTGCTCGATATCATCACCGGCAAGACCAGGCCCACGGCCGGCCGGGTGGTGCTGGGGCAGAATCTAGTGCTCACGGATCTAAGTGAATGGGAAATCGCCCGCATGGGCGTGGGGCGCAAGTTTCAAAAGCCCACGGTCTTCGAAAACCTCACCCTCGACGAAAACCTGGAGCTGGCCTTCGCCTGCGACAAGGGGGTGCGCCCCACGCTTTTCGCCAAAAAGACCAAGGCGCTGCGCGAGGCCACCGACGAGACCCTGGAGACCATCGGCCTTGCCGCCGAGCGCCGTCGTCCGGCTGGGCTCCTGTCCCACGGTCAGAAGCAGTGGTTGGAAATCGGGATGCTGCTCATGCAGGCCCCCCGGGTGCTGCTTCTGGACGAGCCGGCCGCCGGCATGACGCCGCACGAGCTGGACGTGTCCGTGGCGTTGCTCAAATCCCTGGCCGGCCGGCACACGGTGGTGGTCATCGAACACGATATGGAATTCGTGCGGGCCATCGCCCAGCGCGTCACCGTGCTCCACGAGGGCCGGGTGCTGGCCGAGGGCAACATGGATTTCGTCCAACACGACCCGCGCGTGGTCGAAGTCTACCTGGGGGCCTGACGTGTTGCGTATCGAGAAATTGTCCCAGGCCTACGGCGGCAGCCAGATCCTCTGGGATGTCGACCTGACCCTGGAGCCCGGCGACTGCGTGTGCCTCATGGGCCGAAACGGCGTGGGCAAGACCACGCTGCTCAAGGCGCTGATGGGGCTTTTGCCCCTGCGTTCCGGGAAAATCCTGTTCGACGGCCTGGACCTCACCCGGCTTGCGGCGCCCATGCGGGCCCGAAACGGCATCGGCTACGTGCCCCAGGGCCGGGACATCTTCCCGCGCATGACCGTGGAGGAGAACCTGCGGGTGGGGCTGGTCGGCCGCCGCGACGGCCTGCGCGCCGTGCCGTCCTTCATTTTCGAACTCTTCCCGGTCCTAAAGGACATGCTCGGCCGCCAGGGCGGCGACCTGTCCGGCGGCCAGCAGCAGCAGCTGGCTATCGGCCGGGCCCTGGCCTGCGATCCCAAGCTCATGATCCTGGACGAGCCCACCGAAGGCATCCAGCCAAACATCATCAGCCATATCTGCGACGTCATCTCCAGGCTCAACCGGGAAATGGGCTTGACCGTGCTGTGGGTGGAGCAGAAACTCCCCATCGCCCGACGACTCGGCAAGACCTTCCAGCTCATGGACAAGGGCCGCATCGTGGCCTCGGGAGCCATGGCCGAACTGGACGACGAACTGATCAACAAGCATCTCAAGGTGTAGGCATTGTATGGGCGCTGATGCTGGCGAGACGCGCGACGCGTGCTGGCGGGCCCGGCTCGACCTGCGTTTCGCCGCCCGGGACGGCCGCACGGTCCTGGCCGGGCGGCGGCACGAAGGGCCGCTTTGCGTGCAGCGCCCCTTTTACCCGGAAGGCCCCGAGGTTTGCCATGTCTACGTGCTGCACCCGCCGGGCGGGGTGGTCGGCGGCGACCGGTTGCGCCTCGAGGTGGCTGTGGAGGCGGGGGCCCGGGCCCTGGTCACCACGCCCGCCGCGACCAAGATCTACCGCTCGGCCGGGACAGAGTCCTTAATCGACCAGCGCTTTGCCGTGGCCGGCAGCGCTTCGCTCGAATGGCTGCCCCAGGAAACCATCGTGCACGACGCCGCCCGCGCCAGGCAGGAGACCCTGGTCGAGCTTGCCGGCGATGCGTCCTTTGCCGGCTGGGAGATTTGCTGCCTGGGACTGGCGGCGGCGGGGGAAGGCTTTGCGTCGGGTTTTTTCGGCCAGGGCCTGCACCTTGTCCGGGAGGGGCGGCCGCTTTTGGCCGACCGCTGCCATTTCCACGGCGGCGCGGACATGCTCGACGCCGCCTGGGGGCTTGGCGGCGACAGGGTGTGCGGACTTTTCTGGGCCACCGCGCCGACGGGCGCGGGGCTGCCCGAGGGAGACGCGGCCTGGCTTGCCGATGCGGTCGGCCCCGGTCCGGCCGCCTTCGGCGTTTGCGACGGCCTGCTCGTTGGGCGCTACATCGGACGGGACGCCTGGGAGGCCAAACGTCAGTTCGGCGCGGCCTGGGCGCTTTGGCGTACGCGTGTGGCCGGTTTGACTCCGTGCCCGCCGCGCATCTGGAACACCTAACCACAGGCGAGGGGGATCATGCACCTGACGCCACGCGAAAAAGACAAACTGCTCGTTTTCACGGCCGCCCTCGTGGCCGAACGCCGCCGGGCCAGGGGGCTTCAGCTCAACCACCCGGAGGCCGTGGCCCTTATCACCGCCGCCATCCTGGAAGGAGCCCGCGACGGGCAGTCCGTCGCCGCGCTCATGGAATACGGCCGCACCATTCTCGGCCGCGACGACGTCATGGAAGGCGTCCCGGAAATGCTCCACGAAATCCAGGTGGAGGCGACTTTTCCCGACGGCACCAAACTGGTCACCGTCCATAATCCCATTCTGTAAGCAGGAATGTCTGGAGGCTCACCTTGATACCCGGAGAAATGATCGTGGCCGCGGGAACCATCGCCCTCAACGTCGGGCGGGAGACCGTGCGCGTGGAAGTGGCAAATGCCGGCGACCGGCCGGTCCAGGTCGGGTCCCATTTTCATTTTTACGAGGTCAACGAGGCACTGCGCTTCGACCGCGAGGCCGCCCTGGGCCGTCGGCTGGACATCGCCGCCGGCACGGCCGTGCGCTTCGAGCCCGGCCAGCGCCGTACCGTGACCCTGGTGCCCTATGCCGGCGACCGTCTTGTCTACGGATTCGGCGGCAAGATCATGGGCCCCGTGGAGGAGGCGCGTCATGGCTGAGATCACCCGTCAGGCCTATGCCGATATGTACGGCCCGACCGTCGGCGACAAGGTGCGCCTGGCCGACACCGACCTCGTCATCGAAGTGGAGAAGGATTTCGCCATCCCCGGCGAAGAGGTCAAATTCGGCGGCGGCAAGGTCATCCGCGACGGCATGGGCCAAAGCCAGCGGCCCGACATCGAGTGCGCCGACACGGTCATCACCAATGCCCTGATCCTCGACCATTGGGGCGTGGTCAAAGCCGACATCGGCATCAAGGCCGGCCGCATAGCCGGCATCGGCAAGGCCGGCAATCCCGACGTGCAGCCCGGAGTGGACATCATCATCGGCCCGGGCACGGAGATCATCGCCGGCGAGAACCTCATCGCCACCCCCGGCGGCATCGACAGCCACATCCACTTCATCTGTCCCCAACAGGCCTGGGAGGCACTCTACGCCGGCGTGACCACCATGCTCGGCGGGGGCACCGGGCCCGCCGCCGGCACCAACGCCACCACCTGCACCCCCGGGCCCTGGCATCTGGCCCGGATGCTCCAGGGGGCCGACAGCCTGCCCGTCAACATCGGCCTTTTGGGCAAGGGCAACGCCAGCCAGCCCCAGGCCCTGGACGAACAGGTCGCGGCCGGAGCCATGGGGCTCAAGCTCCACGAGGACTGGGGCACCACCCCGGCCGCCATCGACTGCTGCCTGTCCGTGGCCGAGCGCCAGGACGTCCAGGTGGCCATCCATACCGACACCCTCAACGAATCCGGCTTCGTGGAATCCACCCTGGCCGCCTTCAAGGGCCGCACCATCCACGCCTACCACACCGAGGGCGCGGGCGGCGGCCATGCGCCGGACATCATCAAGGCCTGCGGCGTGGAAAACGTGCTGCCGTCCTCCACCAATCCGACGCGTCCCTACACGGTCAACACCATCGACGAGCATCTCGACATGCTCATGGTCTGCCACCACCTGGACGCCTCCATTCCCGAGGACGTGGCCTTTGCCGAATCGCGCATCCGGCGGGAAACCATCGCCGCCGAGGACATCCTGCACGACCTCGGGGCCATGAGCATGATCGCCTCGGATTCCCAGGCCATGGGCCGGGTGGGGGAGGTCGTCATCCGCACCTGGCAGACCGCCCACAAGATGCGCGCCCAGCGCGGTCCCCTGGCCGGCGAGACCGGGGGCAACGACAACCTGCGCGCCAGGCGCTATCTGGCCAAGTACACCATCAATCCCGCCATCGCTCATGGCATCGCCGGGGAGGTGGGCTCCCTGGAGCCGGGCAAGCTGGCCGACATCGTGCTGTGGAATCCGGCCTTTTTCGGCGTCAAACCCGATATGGTCATCAAGGGCGGCATGATCATCGCCGCGCCCATGGGCGACCCTAATGCCTCCATCCCCACGCCCCAGCCCGTGCATTACCGCGCCATGTTCGGGGCGCTCCCCAACGCCCTGGCCCATACGTCCGTGACCTTCGTGTCCAAGGCGGCGGCGGCGGCCGGCGTCGGCGAGCGGTACGCGCTGCGCAAGCCCGTGTCGGCCGTGTCCGGCTGCCGAGGGCTGCGCAAGAAGGACATGGTCTTAAACGACGCCCTGCCGGTCATCGAGGTCGATCCCCAGACCTATCAGGTCCGGGCCGACGGCGAGCTACTTGTCTGCGAACCGGCCAAGGTCCTGCCCCTGGCCCAGCGCTATTTCCTGTTTTAGGAGGAAAGGCGTGGAGGCGATCGGTACGGACAGGGGCGCGCGCGGGAAAGGGCTTGGGCGGCCGGTGGGTTTTGCCCTTCGGGCTCCCGTGCAGGGGAGGCGAGGCGCATGGTGACATATGTGCGAGTGCTGCCGCCTCGGGAGGCTGTGGGAGCGACTTTGGGCGAGGCCATCCGGCTGGATCACGAGGCTCGCCGCAAGACCCGGCAACGCGTGGCGACCGAATCCGGCCTCGAAGCGGCGCTCTTTTTACCCCGGGGAACGGTCCTGCGCGCCGGCGACCGCGTGGTCGCCGGGGACGGCCGGTCGGCGGTCATCACGGCCGCGGACGAGGCGTTAAGCGTCGTACGGAGCGGTGATCCGGTCCTGCTGGCCCGGGCCGCCTTTCACCTGGGCAACCGCCATGCCACCATCATGATCGAGCCGGGCTGCATCAGCTATCCGACCGATGCGGTGCTCGACGACATGCTGCGTGGCCTGGGTTTTTTGCCGGAGGCAGTGCACGGGCCCTTCGAGCCCGAGGACGGGGCCTATGTATTCGTCTTCGACGCCGCCGTGGGCGGCGTAGGGGGAACATGGATTCCCTAACCCTGCTGCGCCTGTTGCGTCTGGCCAGCCCGGCCTTGCCGATCGGTGGCTTTGCCTATTCCCAGGGGTTGGAGTGGGCTGTGGAGGCCGGCTGGGTACGGGACGCTGCAACGTTTGCCTCGTGGCTATCCGGTGTGTTCGAGGCGAACATGGCCTCGCTGGAGCTGCCGGCGTTGGCCCGGATGCACGCCGCCTGGACGGCCGGGGACGCGGATGCGGCCCTGGAGACGAGCCGGGAACTTCTTGCCTGGCGGGACAACGCCGAGGCCCGGGCCGAGGAGCGGCAGCTCGGTGGCAGTTTGGCCAGGATACTGGCCGCTGCGGACGATGCGGCCCTGGCCCGGTCGGCGGCGCGCCTGCTGGCCGAGGCCGGCGACGCCACCTACGCCTGCGCCTTCGCCCTGGCCGGGGCGGGCTGGGGCGCGACGACCCGCGAAACGCTGCTCGCGTTCGGCTGGGTGCTCGCCGAGGGGCAGACCATGGCCGCCGTCAAGCTCGTGCCCCTTGGGCAGGCGGCCGGCCAGCGCGTTCTGGCGGCCATGACCGAACGGGTGGCGGCGGCCGTTCAGGAAGCCCTGGCCCGTCTGGATGGGCCTTTTTTCGCCAACGCGCCGGGGCGCGCCCTGGCCCAGTTGCGGCATGCCGGGCAACGGGTGCGCCTGTTCCGGTCGTAATGAGGGAGTATGATCATGTCCGAGAGAGATGCCCTGCGCGTCGGCGTGGGCGGCCCGGTCGGTTCCGGGAAAACCGCGCTGCTCGAGCGGTTGTGTCTGGCCCTTCGAGACGACTACGAGCTGGGCGTGGTGACCAACGACATCTACACCCGCGAGGACGCCGAATTCCTCACCCGCCGCGCGGTGTTGCCGCCCGAGCGCATCATGGGCGTGGAAACCGGCGGCTGCCCGCATACGGCCATCCGCGAGGACGCCTCCATCAATCTGGCCGCCGTGGACGCCTTGTGCGCGCGTTTTCCCGATCTGGACATCGTGTTCATCGAAAGCGGCGGCGACAACCTGAGCGCCACCTTTAGCCCGGATCTGGCCGACCTGACCCTCTACGTGATCGACGTCTCGGCCGGGGACAAGATCCCGCGCAAGGGCGGCCCCGGCATCACCAAAAGCAGCCTGCTCGTCATCAACAAGATCGATCTGGCCCCCCATGTCGGCGCATCGCTTGAGGTCATGGAGCGTGACGCCAAGAAGATGCGCGGTGATCGCCCCTTCGTGTTCAGCAACCTGAAGGATGGGGTCGGCCTGGCTGAAATCATACTCTTTATTCGTCACGAAGGCCTGCTCGACGAAAAGCCGTCCTGAATTGGCCGGCAAGGAGGCGGCGGGCCAGGCGCATTTGTGTGCGTCATGACCCGCTGCCTTCGCCGCTACGGCCGCGTGAACGCGTATTGCCAGTCCCGGATACGGCGCGCCACATACTTGGCGTAACAGTCGCTCCCCATGCGGAAGCCATCAGGCGGCGCGCCGCCTTTGCCCCCTCTCCTTGCGGCTGGATCAAGGGCGGGCCGCCTTCCTGCGATTGCGGTGGGGGCGAGTGCTGCCGAGGCCGTCCCGGTGAAGCGGCTGGAATTTGGAACATTGACAACGCGGCATGGCCTGCAATACGCCGATGATCCGTGCCCGTTTTGGCGCGTGCGGCACGTCTTCGTGCGTGATTGATGCGAATGGGCAACGTCTGGCGCGGCTGGCGCGGCGTTGGGGGAGGCGGCAAGCGATGCGGAGCGCCCTTGGGGGCTCGTCCGGCCCATGCCTCCCGGTCCCGGCAATACTTCTCCTTCAGGATGGAACATGACTGGTTTTCCGCCGTCCGGCCTGGAATGCGCGCTTTTGCCGCAGCCGTCCCGCCTCTTCGTGGAAGTGACGTCCCGGTGCAATTTGCATTGCCCGATGTGCGTGAAACATTCCGGTCCGGAGAAAAGTCCTGAAGGGGACATGGCTCCCGAGATTTTCGCATCGCTGGGGCGGGCGTTTCCCTCTCTCGATGCCCTGATCTTAAATGGCATCGGCGAACCGCTTCTGCATCCCAACCTTGAGGACTTTATCCGGGCGGCCAAGAAATCCATGCCCGCCGCAAGCTGGGTCGGGTTTCAAACCAATGGGCATCTTCTCGACGCGGCGAGGGCGCGTTCTCTCGTTGCGGCCGGATTGGACAGAATATTTCTTTCCGTGGATGCGACTTCTCCGGAGTTGTTCCGGGTTGTCCGGAGCGGGGGAAGCATCGGTCGCGTGGAACGGGCTCTGCAAACCCTGTCCATGGTGCGGAAGGAAAAAAAGGGAAGGGCGTTGGAAGTCGGAGCGGAATTCGTCGTCATGCGCGAAAACCTGCCTGAGCTTCCCGCGTTGGTGCGGTGGCTCGCGTCGCGGGGCGTGACGCGGCTCATCGTCTCCCACATCTTGCCGTTTGGCAGCGCCATGGCGGATCAGCCGATATTTGGGATCAATACGGCATCCGGGGAGTTGTTTTATAAGAATTGGTTTTTGCGAGCGCAGCAGCGGGGAATCGATCTGAGCCAGTATTTCAGTGCGCTTTGGAAATACAATAAAACTCCTGATGAAAAGAGATTGATAGAATTGGTGCAACGCATCTCCACGCAGGCATGCCAGCATGATATCCCTTTTCATATAGGCAATCTCATTGCCGGTGAAAAGCTGCATCAGGCGGAGGAGGTCTTTCGTGAGGCGGAGGAGGTTGCCGCCGCCGTCGATCTGCATCTTGTCCTTCCCTCGCTTCGGCCGCTGACGGCGCATGCCTGCGTCGGCGTCAAGCAGGGCGGAATGTTTATCGCTTGGGATGGAAAGGTTTCCCCGTGTCACTTTTTGTGGAGAAGCTTCAGTTGTTATTTGTATGGACGCAGGAAGCAGGTGGCGCAACGCGTGTTTGGTGACCTGTCGCGGAAATCCATATTCGATATATGGAATAACAAGGAATATAAGCAGTTTCGGGCTGATGTCCTGCGGGGAAGGTATCCTCACTGCCCGGGGTGCAACGTCTATCCGTGTGAGGACATCGATTCCGTCGATTTCGAAAATGACTGCTATGGCGAGACGGTGCCTTGCGGGGATTGCTTGTGGAGCATGGGATTGCTCCAGTGCATGGGGCAGGATGACGCGGGAGGGGAATTTAAAAAGCAAGGCGCAATGGAGATGACAAACGTCCGGGAGCAATTGAAACATTGTGGATAAGGGCGGGGGATGGCCCCATGGGGGCGTTTTTTCTTGGCAGAGAAATGACTGTTTCCTGCTTTATCAAATAAAATAAGTATGTTATTGTTCTGTACCAGGTTGGGTCCGTCTGGCGCGGAACGGCTTGACAAGTGTCATTAATTGGTTATTTTGCCAATTAGGCAATGCTTGGAGTGTGCAATGGCGTCGCGCCGATTCTCAGAGCAAGTAAAAATTTTCAAGGCATTCGCGCATGAAACGCGCATGCTTGTCGTCGATGGGCTGTCGCGCGGGCAGCGGTGCGTTTGCGAACGGACCGAGCTGGCGGGAATCGATATCTCGACGATGTCGAAACCTTCAAGTGTGTTGCGAGAGGCTGGAATTGTCGATTCCGAAAAACAGGGTATGCGGGTCTCCTCTCGGCTGTTGCCCCCGTGCGTCTTGAAGCCTTTCACCCGCGTGCAGCATGTCTCCACCCGGGCGCATTGCGTCCGGCAGGGCGAGAGCGCGTAATTTTTTTTGCCCTGTTATTTTGCTGATTGGCAAAATATACAAATTCCGTCGGGATTGAGCCTTGCGTCGCGAACCCGATGACAAACCTGGAGAACGCCATGTCCGAGAACAAAAGCTGCTGCTGTTCCGCTGCCCCCAAACTCGTTTTCGCCTGCTCCGGCGGAGCCGATGTCGGCGCCCTGGCCGATCGGGCGGCCCGGAAGCTGACCGCGGACGGCGCGGCGAAGATGTTTTGTCTGGCTGGAATCGGCGGGCGCGTCAGCGGGATCATGAAGACCACCGAAGCCGCCGCCAAGGTGGTCGCCATTGACGGCTGCTCCTTGAATTGTGCGCGCAACACCTTGGAACAGGCTGGTTTTACGGATTTCATGCACGTCCAGCTTGCTGACTTGGGATTTGCCAAGGGCGAAAGCCCTGTGACCGAAGACCGTGTGCTGTCGGTGGCCATGGCGGTTGCCCCCCATTTTGCCAACCCGTGTGAATAGTCGGATGCGACAGGGGCATGACGCGGGAGGCCGTTTCGGCGGCCAGAGCGCTGCCCCGGGAACCAGGAGATGTTCAATGGAACCACTTGAATGCAAGACCTGCTGCGTGAAGGAAGCCGTGCCCGAGGGGGCCGGGGCGGGCAACGGGAAGCTTGTCCGCTATCTTCTGATGCTCACGCCGGTCCTGGTCGCTTGGTGGCTGGTCTATGGCCTGCTGCCCGGGTTTTCCCGGCTCCTCACCTACAATGTGTTCGGGCTCGCAAAGGGAAGCCATCTCGGCGACTCTTTGGAGTTCTTCTTTTACGACACGCCCAAGGTGCTGATGTTGCTCACCCTCGTGGTCTTTGGAGTGGGCATCATCCGGACCTTCTTTACCCCCGAGCGGACAAGAAGAATCCTTGCCGGGAAAAGAGAGTCCGCCGGCAACGTCATGGCGGCCCTGCTCGGTATCGTCACGCCCTTTTGCTCCTGTTCCGCCGTGCCGCTTTTCATCGGCTTCGTCACGGCCGGCGTCCCTATGGGGGTGACGTTCTCCTTTCTTATTTCCGCGCCCATGGTCAATGAAATCGCCCTTGTCCTGCTCTACGGCCTTCTTGGTTGGAAGGTGGCGGCCTTGTACCTCGGCACGGGATTGTTCGTGGCCGTACTCGCGGGGTGGGTGCTCGGAAAGCTCAACCTGGAGCCCTATGTCGAAGACTGGGTCATGAAAATCCGCACCGATCCTTCCGTCGTCCCCGCCGACGAGCAGACCTGGACGGATCGCATCGAGGCCGGCCTGCACGCGGTCAAGGACATCGTCGGCAAGGTCTGGATCTATGTCGTGGCCGGGATCGCGGTGGGAGCCGGAATCCACGGATATGTGCCCGAAGGGTTCATGGCCTCGATCATGGGGAAGGACGCATGGTGGTCGGTGCCGGCCGCCGTGCTGGTCGGCGTGCCCATGTATTCCAATGCGGCCGGGATCGTGCCCGTGGTCGAGGCGCTGCTCGGGAAGGGGGCCGCGCTTGGGACCGTCCTGGCCTTCATGATGTCGGTCATCGCCCTGTCGTTGCCCGAGATGGTGATCCTGCGCAAGGTGCTAAGGCCCCGCCTGATCCTTGTTTTTGCCGGTGTTGTGGGGCTCGGCATCCTTGTCGTGGGGTATCTCTTCAATGCCGTCATTTAAGAGCGAAACAAAGATTTATTTTGGAGGAAAATCATGGAGATCAAGGTGCTCGGTCCTGGTTGCGCAAAGTGCAAGGAAGCGGAAAAGCTGGTCCGCGAAGCCGTCGACGAGGCCGGTGTGACCGCTACTGTGGAAAAGGTCTCTGATTTTCAACAAATCGCCGGCTATGGAGTATTTTCCACGCCCGCGATTGTCATCGACGGTGAAGTCAAGGTGGTGGGCAAGGTCCCCTCCAAAAGCGAACTGCTCTCTTGGCTCAAAGCCTAGGCATGGTTCTCGCGGAAGCAATTTGCTCTTTTGAGTGAAGCTTGGCCATCGGTCGCTATGATTGGTGGCCAAAGTGGTCGCCGGGAGCTCCACCGCGCTCGTGCAACGCTGGCTGGAGAACGGCGCCATGCGGCATGGAGGTGTCTGGTTTCGCAAAGGAGCCGGGATCGTCATCGCCTTGCTTGGCGTCTACTTCATGGCAAGACCCTTTCTGCCGGCATGAGGGACTTCCTGGCTGTGGCGAGCCCTCGGCCCGCGCGCTCGATGCCATCCCCGGACGCCGATGCCTTTTTTGCCGCGTTCCCTTCAGGAAGTCAGGATCGATCGGAACCGTCCGACGGCTCTCCGTCTTGCCGGCATAAATCCTGATGCCACCGAGCCCTTGCGCTTTTGGGGCCGGACTCGCAAGGACGTCGCCTTGAGCTGCCATGCCGCCAAACCGCCGGCGCAAAGGAATAAAAAAGCAACTTGCCGTGGAGTCCCGCCGGATGCGCCGACGGCATTTTGCAAAGCCTTGACACGCGACTTTCCTTGATGTGATCGTCAAAATGGCCGTCGAGGATGTGCCTGACCCACTGCTTCGCCCACGGCGCTTTTCGCGCATTCGCGCCGTCCCTGTTCGTCAGGCGAGCCCGGCATCACAACAGTGTTTCCTTTCACCTTGCGAAGGATGGTCAATGAGCAGCGATCAGCATCTGGCGCTTACCGAAGTCGGCACGAACGAAGTCGAAATCATGTGCTTTTATATCGACATTCATGCCGGAGAATCCGTCTACAGAGCTTATTACGGCATCAACGTGGCCAAGGTGCTCAAGATCACCAGGCTTCCCGAGCAGGTCATGCGCCCGCCGCTCACCACCCACGATTCGGTGTACGGCGCGTTTCATTTCAAGGACCGGGACACGGTGGTGCCGGTGGTGGCCCTGGCCCGCTATCTGGAGCAGCCCCAGATTGAAAGCGATACGCAAAAGTTGATCATCACCGAATTCAATCAGGTGATGACCGCCTTCCTGGTCTCCGGCATCACCCGCATCTACCGCCTGAGCTGGGCCGATGTGGAAAAACCGGACAAGTACATCAATGAATACTCCCACAATGCCTTTACGGGGCTGGTGAACCTGGAAGGGCATATCGTCTTCATCCTCGACCTGGAAAAGGTCGTCATCGAATTGAACCCGGATTCCGGCAAGGATTTCTTTGGCGTCGCCAACGCCATTAAGGCCGACCGCAGCATCCACGTGCTGCACGTGGACGATCAAGCTATCGTGCGGCGCATGGTCAAGCGCGCCCTGGAGCAGGACGAATCGTTCACCGTGGAGTCGGCCGACAGCGGCCAGGAGGCCCTGGCCATGCTCCAGGGCAAGCTGGCCGAGGCCAAGGAAAAGGGCTGCGCCGTGACGGATCTGGTCAATGTGGTGGTTTCCGACGTGGAGATGCCGGTCATGGACGGCTACACCCTGTGCCGGTCCATCAAGGATAACCCGGAGCTGGCCCGTCTGCCGGTGTATCTTTTTTCCTCGCTCATCACCGAGGAAACCCTGCACAAGGGCCAGTCCGTCAAGGCCGACGGGCAGTTTCCCAAGCCCCAGACCGAGGTGATGGCCCGGGAAATCCTGGCTGACCTGGCCCGCAAGTGCATCGAAAGTCCAGCCGCGGGCGCGGTCTGAGGCCGCAAAGGGGCTTTACAAGGCGCGGAGAGGCGCGGGAGCTTTTGAAACGACGGCTATCGCGTCGTCCAAGATTTCTCACGGTCGGTACGGCGAACGCGCACGGCTCTTTGTAGCGGAGACGACGCGGGTGAGGCGTCCTCCGCGAACGCCCTGTCGATGATTCCCGAAGCTTGGGCCCTCCCATGGTTGCTTCGAATTTTGCTATGAAAGAATCTGATCTTTACCTCCCCTTGAAACGTTTCCTGGAATCACAGGGATATGAAGTCAAGTCGGAAATCGGGGCTTGCGATGTTGTGGCCGTGCGAGGAGAGGAAATGCCTCTCGTCGTTGAGCTCAAATTAAGCTTCAATATCGATGTCATGCTGCAGGCTGTCGACAGATTGGCCCTTACGCAAAAGGTGTATGTCGGTATACTTGAGAACAATAAAACAGCCAGAAAACGACAGAGACGTCTTCTAAAACTTCTCAAAATGCTGGGTCTTGGTTTTTTGCAGATTTCACCAGATCAGGACAAAGGAAGGGTCACGGTCCTTCTCGACCCTGGTGAATACCGGCCTCGGAAATCCAATTTCCGCCAGGAACGCTTACTCGGAGAGTTTGTCCGCAGAGTTGGTGACCCCAATCTGGGAGGATCGGTAAGAAACAGGGGTATTGTGACGGTCTATCGGCAGAGAGCCGTGGCAATTGCCCAATACATCCAGCAAAACGGCCCGTCCAAAGCTTCTTCAGTGTCCCAGGCCCTTCAGGATCCGAACGCCCATAGCATAGTGTATAAAGACGTATACGGCTGGTTTGAGCGCATATCCCGAGGGGTGTACGCGCTTTCCCCGCGCGGAGAAGGGGAACTCCCGGGCTGGCTGGAAAAAACGATGCTTTCGGGGGCGGGAAAACCATAGGATCGCCTCGAGCGTTCAGGAGACGGAAGTATCCGAGGACGTGCTTGGAGGCCGAGCGGAGGGAGCGGGCTGGATAGTCCGCACCGAAATGACGCAACCAAGCTCCGAATGGAATAATGCGCCGGGAACCTCTTGCCACCCTCAGAAAACAGCGCAATCCGGGAATGGCCTGCGCCAGAGGGGGCAACGAGGTGTTTCGGCCCAATCTCCCCAACGAATCCACACGCAGGGGATGCTCTTCAAGGAAGGAGGACGTCCCTGCTGTTTGAACAGGACCATGGTTTGACCGCGCCGCCGACCTGCCCGACCAGCCCGGACCGCCTCACCCCTCAACGCGAGGGCTTGTCTTCATTGACGTCGATGATGCCCATTCTGACCGCATAATGAACGAGTTCCGCCATGTTGGAAAAACTGAGCTTGCCGAAGATGTTTGATCGGTGGTTTTCGACGGTCTTTCGAGAAATGAAGAGCTCCGCGGCAATCGTGGCGACGCCCCGTCCTTCAGCCAACAGCCTGAGTATCTGCTGCTCGCGACGCGTCAGTGTATCGTAGGCCGGGTCAACCGGCCTGGAGCGGCGTTCCGCGTATTCGTCGAGTTTCAGAAGCACCTGGGGCACGATGGCCCCGTCGAGGTAGCGGTCCCCCCGGGAAACGGCATCCAGGGCATGCACCAGGCTGGCTGGGGCGGAGCCTTTGAGGACATAGCCGAGCGCGCCTTGTCGTAAACTTTCCGCCACAAGATCCAGGCGCGTATGCATGCTGACCACCAGGATGCGCGGAGGCTGGCTCATGGCACGCAATTGCCTGATGACCTCGATGCCGTCGGCGTCGGGCAGACCGATGTCAAGCACGACGATATCCGGTGATTGCGTTCGAACCAGTTCCAGGGCTTCCCGGGCGGTGCCGGCTTCGCCAAGGACGGCATAGGCGGTTTGTCCGGCGATCAGCGAACGCAGGCCCTCCCGAAATAACGGGTGGTCGTCGATCAGGAGCACTTTCAAGGGGCCGGACATACGCCCTGTCCTTGTGTGGGGACTTCCACCTTGATGCGCACCCCCTTGCCCGGGCGCGATCGCAGCGTGAACCGTCCGCCGAGCAGCCGGATACGCTGGCGCATGCTCCAGATCCCCATGTGCTTTTCCGCCAGGGCCTGGGGAAGGCGCGCCTCGGGATCAAACCCGTGGCCGTCGTCGGTGATATGCAGCAGGCAGTGGGGATGCGAGGCGATCAAGCGCACGGTAATGCTGGAACAGTGCCCGTGGCGACAGGCGTTGGCCAATCCTTCCTGCAACACCCGGTATAAGTTGATGTTTGTTTCAAAGGGCAGGCGGAGGGCCTCCATGCCGTCGGCAAAGAAGGTGATGGTTATGCCATGACGGGCGGACAATTCTTCGCACAACCGGTAGGCGGTCTCGGCCAGCCCGAGTTGGGTGAGCGCCGGCGGCAGGAGGTTGTACGCCAGATCGCGAAGCGCCATGATGGACGTCCCAAGGCGGGTGGAACACTCCTGGACCTTTTCCCGGACCCCTTGCAACTCGTCCCGGCCGTCGCAGCCGAGCAGAGGCAGGAGGCCTTCCAGGTGCATACGGGTTACGGACAGGGTCTGGCCCACGTCATCGTGCAGTTCGCGGGCGATGCGCTGGCGCTCGTGTTCCTGCGCCTTGATGAGTTCCTGGGACAGCCGCCGCAGCCGTTCCTCATTTTCGCGCGCTTCGATGATTCTCCCGAGATGGTCGGCGACCGCATCGAGCAGATGGCGCTCCTCACGCAGGAAAGGCCCCTCGTCACAGGGGGGGCGCTGGCCGCAATAGCCGACCTCGATGTGCCCGACGATTTCCCCGTGGATCCGGACCGGGCTCGACTGTTTCGCTACGGGCCGCCGCGTTGCGGGCGTTGTGAAGCTACGGCCGCCGACCGTCAATTTTACGCAAGCGATTTCCGGGTATTGCCAGGCCCGGGCCACGATCCCGCCCACACCGGACAGGATTTCCTCAAGAGTCCAGTCGTGGCGCTGTGAGAGCCGTGTGATCTCATAGAGGCAATCCAATTCCTTGACGCGTTCGCGCAAAGCCGCCGTGACGTCCAAGCCTGCGGATCCCGCCTTGCCCTCGGACCGGCATTGTTCCTCGGAGGCCTCGGCTTCCGGAAGTTGTCGCTTTTGGGTCTTCACCGTGTGTCTTTCCAAATCGAATGCGGCATTTCCCCGGGACGGGCCGGACCTGTGAGACCGTCGGGCCAGCCCGGGTGCGGCAGCGGCCATCCACCCTCAGGAGAGCAGAATACGCCGGGCCACGTCATCCTCGGCCTCCGTGACATAGGCGATGCCCGTCTCACGCTCGGTTTCCCGGTTCGCGGCAACGATGTCCTCCCGGGAAATGGCCTGGACGGAGAACTTGCGCGCCCCGGCGAGGAATTGTTGCAGCCCGGCCCCGAGCTTGTCGAGCAAGGTAAAGGTGGCCACGGCTCCGAAGGGTATGCGTTCCATCTCCTCCGCGCCCAGCCGGCCTTGGAGGGTGTGCCATGTGGCGAAGAGTTGTTCCGGCGAGGCGCCGAGGGACGATACGGATTTCGGCAGCCTTTCCCAGTTGCCGTGCACACGTTCCCGCCGCTCGGGATGCAGGGCGCCTTCGATATTCGAGCCTAGAAAGCCTGGGATCATGATGGCTCTTCCCATGCAGATGAGCTTGGCGAACGGCGCGCCGAGCGCCAGGGCCTTGAACATGTGGTCTTCCCGGGCGAACCCGCCGGCCAAGGCCATGTCCGCCACGGGCTGTCCCGAGGCGGCGAGGAGGGCAGCGTATTCCTGGGCCTTGGCATGGAGCGGGAGGGAGGGGACGCCCCATGTCTCCATCATGTTCCAGGGGCTCATGCCCGTGCCGCCGCCGGATCCGTCGATGGTGAGCAGATCGATCCCCGCCAGCGATGCATAGCGGATGGCCATGGCCAGCGCCTTCATGCCGTACGCCCCGGTCTTGAGGGAAATACGTTCGAAGCCCAGGCCGCGAAGAGCCGTGACCTTTTTCAGGAAGGCCTCCCGCACCTGGGGCTCGCTGGTCACATCCGTATAGCCCAGCCGGCTGTGGCGGGCAAATTCCCGGATGGCTCCCGCCGCATGGGCTTGCGCGACCTCGGACAGTTCAGGATCGGGGTCCACGAGGTAGCCGCGTTTTTTGAGGAATGCGGCGTAGGCGATGTTCCCGACCTTGATCTCGCCGCCGATGTCCTTGGCCCCCTGGCCCCATTTGAGTTCGATGATCACATCGGGGCCGTATTTTTCAACGATGTATTCGGCCACACCGTTGCATGCGTCCTCGACATTGAGTTGCACGATTATTGCCCCGTATTCGTCCTGGTAGCGCTTGTAGATGGCAATGCGGCGATCGAGTTCCGGGGCGTGGCGGATGCGGCCATGTTCCAAGACGGCCTGCCGGTCGACGCCGACCACATTCTCTCCGATCACAATGGGAATGCCGGCCAGGGCGCAGCCCACAGCGAAGCAATCCCAATAATGCGCCGCGATAAAGGTCGATCCGAGCGCGCCCGTCATGAGCGGAAGCCGGATGTGGGTTTTCCGGGTCCGTCCGAAGCTCGTCTCCAGACCGACATTGTGGAAGAGGCAGTCGTCCGGGGAGCTGGACAAGCCGGGGGTGAGGCCTTGGTTGCCGTAAAGGCGTCCCTGGATACGCAGCGTGTCGTAGGAAACGCCGCTCGGGCATGCGTTGTTCGCGCCGGCGGTGACTTTGCCGAAATCCCGTGGGTACAGCGTAGCCCGGCCGGTCAAGCTGGAAAGCCATGTTTCGCACCGGCCGGGACAATCGACCCGGCACAAGCTGCATAGTCCCGATTCAACAGGGGTTCCGCGATTGGCGGTTCCCAGCACGTCATTACTCTTTTGCCCGTATTGCATGATGCTCCTCGAGTGATTGCTTGAAGATTCGTCTTTGGATGCAAGCCGTGGACGAAGAAACCGGGCACCGTTTCTAGCATGCGCCCACTCCTGCGGGTCGATAGGAAAAAAGCGGCAATTGTCGGGAAGGTCTCCTGGAAATGCGGGAAAAGTTCCCAAGAGCGAACAGGCGGATACCCGATTCCAAAACAAGGGGGGTGCGCTAAAGCTGATCGAAAGTCCGGCTGTTCGGTGGAGCGAGGACTGTTACGATGCAAGCCTGCCACTCCATACAACCCCTCACGAAGGATCGGGAAAACAGGCCGGGGGCCAAAGCTCCACGACGGCTTGTCGCGCAATCATGGCTAAAAGCAACATGGCAAGAAAGATTGCAACCGTGTCCGTTTCACGTCTTGATGCCACGCGATGGCACATACGGTTGCACCAGGCGGCCTGCGGCCCCAGGAAGGACATTTACATGTCGTCCAGAGCTGGCGGGCTCCTGTATGCCACGACCGAAGATGCCAAGATGAAGGTCGTTCTCTATGGAGATATGATGGAGAGTTGCTTGCAAAATCTAGGGGATTGCCTGATTAATGCGCTCTCCGACGATGTGCGACGCATCGATCTCTGGCTCGACACGACATCACGGTTATTACCCGAAGCGGTAGGTATGCTCGAAAGCCTGGGGCGCAACATCGTCAAACAAAATATCTGTATTGACGTTGCGATTCATGGACCGCAACAGGCCATGCGGATGTTGACGGACGCTTTTGCTCAAGGCGCGGCACACGCTCAAAAATGCCGAGGTTTGGCATGAGCATTGTTTTGTGTTTGTTTGTCGTGGGCGTCTTTGCCTTTCTGGCTTACACGTTTCGTGTCGACGGACGATCAACGCACAGATATCTCCCGCGAGATTTCGACTTCGATTTGTACAAGACAAGGGAGTTCAATGTTCGGGGGTTATTCGACACGACAAAATGGAAGTGACACAGGAGAGCGCCGCATCAGGTCCATATTCATGGCCGATCTGCCTTTGGGGCGGTGGCGCCACGTCGATCTGGCCAGCCCCGGGGAAAGCGCTTGGCGGTCCTCCCGTTTTTTCGCGACCACCTCGGTGCCGAGCGATGAGGAGCGCGGGAGGCCTGGGGCGAAGGGGTGAAATCTGGTTTAGCGAGTTTCCCTTTTGGCGCGGTCGCGGTTCACCCGGAAGCCGGACAAGGAATATCAGGCGGTTTTGCGAGGCGATATGGAAACAAAGGACGATCTCATCCTGGGTACGGTGCGCCAATTCCAGCGTGTGGCCGCCAAATACGCCCGCATCAAGGAACTGCCGATCCCGGTTGCGGACGGCATTGAGGTCACGCCCCGTGAGGCCCATACCATCGAGGCCGTGGGCAACCGGCAACAGACGAGCGTCAGCGACGTGGCCAACGCCTTCGGCATCGCCAAGAGCGCGGCCTCCCAGATGGTGGCCAAGCTGTGCGACAAGGGCTTTCTTGAAAAAAAACAGGCCCCGCACAGCAACAAGGAATTGCAGCTGACACTCACGCCCCTTGGCCAAAAGGCCTTTGACGCCCATGCGCGTTTTCATGACGAGGACAAGGAGGCCTTGATGGAACGGCTTCGCGGCTATTCCCTGTCCCAGGTCGCGACGATTTCCGTGTTGCTCGAAGCTCTTGGGGAAGGCATGGACAATCGGCTGTCCTGGTAGGGGGGAGGTTGACTATCTTAGTATGTTGACCGGGTGGCGCGGGAGTGTCCCATGAAGAGATCTCGGGCACGATCGTGAACTTCGCGGTCGAGCATCCCAAGCTGGCCGCTATGGGCTTTGGGCGATCATGGTCCCTTTCGTCTCGTTTTTCCGAACTTTATTCCTGCATCAATCGCAAGGCCCATCCCGACACTTCCGAATCGACTTCCTGCCACCATACGCGCCGCGGGAGCAGCATTTTTACACGCTTGCGCTATGAGTGGGATCGCCGTGCTTCCACCTGTCATAAAAAGCGTATGTATTTGTGAAGAAGATACTTCGGCCATTTTGAGGCATTCCTTGATTTTGAGAACGATATTTTCTTTTTCATTCTCAATATCGCACTCAAAGTTTTTCCGGGAAACTGAAGTTCGAAGCCCTTTTTCAACATAGCCTAACGATAGTGATGCGGCATCGCGCTCCGAAAGAACGATTTTCGCAGCCTCAACATCACTGGCCAAGCGATGGCCGTTCTGCTTTTGGATAATCGTGACCAACCGATCCACCAGTTCTTGCTTCTCTGCATGATAGTGAATGTTCTTTACTCGTTGCAATACTCTGTTGTTGTATAAAAAAACTATTTTGTGCCATGTCGCCAGCTCGCGATAATACGTTGGAGGCAAATCCAATATCGCATCACCGGGAAAAAGGCTCCTTGTCCGCGTCTTGTAGCCGAACAGAGGCATTATTTGTTCAAGATTTAGTTTCAAGTCCAAATCGGTTCCGCCGATATGTACGCCTGTGTTGGCGAGAATGTCTTGCTTTCTGTCCATTTTCCCTCTCCTGTCCGGAGAAACTTTAACGACAGAAAAATCAGACGTTCCCCCACCGATATCGACAATCAAAGCAAGTTCTTCTTTCTTTACCGATTGTTCATAATCCAGAGCCGCCGCTATGGGTTCATACTGAAAAAGCACGTTGTGAAAACCTGCTTTTTTTGCAATTTCCTCCAAATGCTCTTGCGCAAGGGCATCTGCCTGCTCGTCTGAGTCCACAAACCGAACAGGTCTTCCCATAACGACACTATCGACCGCATGGCCTACAGTGGATTCGGCTCTGCTCTTCAAATATTTTATAAAACTGACAATGATATCTTTGAAGTAGATATTTTCATAACCCACCTCCGTTGTCTCGTCGATCAAGGAGCTTCCAAGGATGCTCTTCAGTGATCGCAGTAGACGTCCCTCACAGCCATCCATATAAAATGATATGGCTTTGTTTCCAAACAGCACGGAGTTTTCTTCAGTGTCATAAAAAATGGCGCTTGGGATTGTTTGTCTTTTGTCTTCTAATTCTACAAGACAAGGTGAGCCATCTCTAAAAAAACCAACAGCGGAATTTGATGTCCCGAAGTCAACTCCAATAGCCACCGGCATAACATCTCCGTATTATTGTCGCGCCAACGGCGGACCAAGGCTCCGCCAAAGTCCGAATCCCAGGCTTCAAAATAAAAGAAGGCCTCATTGGCGCTTCGCCAACAAGATCTCTTTGTGGTAGGGACTTTTGGAAAGATTTTTGGGGGGGCAAATTGCGCTTGTGGTGTGTCGAACAAGCGCTCTCTCCCTGGGCTACGGTTCTGTACAAAGAATCAGGGAGGGGCTAGGTGTCCCAAACTTGTCCCGAAGTCAACCTCTTTTTTGAAGGTCCTTCCGGGTTTTCCGTGGGTGACCGGGCTCAGGTCTGCTTGGGGTAGAGGTCCAAGCCGCCGCAGAAGAGAAAGCATGGCTTCGAGCAGGGCGACGAGTTCAAGGTTTTCTGCTCGGAAGAGGGGGATTGTATTGGAGAAAAAGAAGAATAGCTAAAATTTTCTGATAGTTCTGTGAAAAGGCCCACGTCGTCCAGGAGGATTGGTTGGCGTGGGGCCTTGCTGATAACTTGTTGTAGTTGCTAAAGTGCTAGACGATTATATCTATGGCAGGTCCTGTTGGTTTCTGTTCTTGAGGCGTACTCGTATCCTGATGAGTAGTGGGGTGATTTTGAGTTGAAGCGCCGGAGTCGATTGTGGAAGCACTAGATACTGATTCTGCGGTTGTGACGTCAAAAGTAGTCTCAACGCTAGCCGTGTCTGTCGTCGAACTGCTTGAAGTAACACCGCGACCATCGGAGGCGGCTTCAACTGAAGGTGCGTTGTCTTTCTCTGTGGATTCTGTTTGATTTTTCTTTTCTTTATCCTTCTCTTGCTCAATATCTTTTTTATGTTCCTCGTTAAGTTTATTTAACTGTTGCCGAAGTGCATATCTCTTGATGTAGTCTTCTATTTCCTTTTTTGACATGCTAGGAGTTGCGTCGGCATATGTCGCGGACACACCCCCGGCGACTTCGAGCAGATTGGCTAGCGAGCCGCTTAATGATTCATTTATTGAATTGCTGACTTGGCTTTTAATTCTAAATGATTCCTTAGTTGTCGACAAATATTTGGATTCACCGTCAAGAGTTGAAGATGTATTAGATATTAGTGATGAATATTTTAAGTGTGATGCATTCGATGCAATAGCTGCATCGTTGTTATTTGGCAATTGGCTGGATACTAAGCTTGAGTCAAGGGCGCTAGATTGAGCGTTCGTTCTTAGCTGTCCGAGAATAGATGCGCTTTGCGATAGCGAGGATGAAATAGAGTTTATTTCCATAGCCGCTCCAAGGGTTCCGTTTGTCGTATGCACGTATATATTGTATCGGGCAATGAATTTTTTTCTTAAGGTAACATCCTCACTTTCGGCGGAAAATATTTATCCGCTGTTTCAGCTTTTGGCACAACATCTCGATATTATTATCTAAATTTATACAATTATTAACTATTCACATTCACCCATCCACGTACAAGAATATCAAACTATCGTTCCCTTCTTTTTGAATTACGAATTTGAAACTCCATTGTCTCGGGGGAGCGAATGTGCAACAAACATATCTCGTCAATGTTTTTCAGGTGACGCTTGAGGAGTACCCTTATGGATCGCAGGTTTTTTCTCCAGATCTCGGCACTTGCCGCCGCACACTCTTTGCTTGGGTGGAAATTCGCAGGGGCAGCCCCGCAGCCAACTCCTGAGGGCGAGTATGATGCTATTGTCGTTGGCGCAGGCTTAGGAGGACTGACCTGTGCGGCCTATCTGGCCAGAAATAGCTTTAAAACAATACTGCTCGAACAGTACGACGTACCGGGAGGTTATGCGACTTCCTTTACGCGTATTTCAGAACAAGGCGATTTCCCTTGCGAGGTTTCACTTCACTCCTCTGTACTTGGCGCGGGACATGCTCGGCAGCTCCTGACGGAACTCGGTGTCTGGGATAAGCTCGCCCTGGTCGACCATCCCCATGCCTGGTGTTCGAGGTTTCCCGATCTTTCTCTTGACGTTCCTGCAAAATGCGGATTGGCAGGTTTTGAAAGCCAGCTGTCAGGCATGTTTCCTACGGAGGCCAAAGGTCTGGCAGAGTATTTCAGGATGTGGCGCGGCGTTATGACTGAAACCCATACCCTGGACAAGGGGCTGGCCGAATCCAACAGGTCCCAATTCCCGACCTTGTTTCCCAATCTTTGGATGATCCGGGACAAGACCGTTGGACAGCTCGTGGACGCGCACGTACGCGATCCCAAACTTAAAGCGATCCTCACCCAGAGCTGCGGCTACTACGGGTTGCCCCCATCACAACTTTCGGCGTTTTATTATCTGCTCCCGACTGGCGACTATCTTGAAAATGGAGGATCCTACGTCAAAGGAACATCCCAGAACCTGTCCAATGCATTGGCTAAGGCCGTCACGGACGCGGGTGGAGAAGTACTCTACGGGACAAGGGTGGGCTCCATAGTGATGGGCAAAGGAAGGGTGACGGGGGTCAAGACCCATGACGGCCGTGAGTTTAAAGCCAAAGTTGTTGTCTGCAACGCCAGCGCGCCGCAGGTGTTTGGAAAGCTTCTCCCCAGTGGCAGCGTTCCCAAAGACGAGCGGTCAAAACTGGAAACATATACCTATAGTCCGAGCAGCTTCATCGTATGGCTGGGACTGAACCGGGATATTACCAAACAGTTCAGCCATCCTGCTATATCTTACTATGCCAGCTACGATCAGGATGCCAATTATAAAAACGCCATTGACTGCAATTTCAAAAAGTCCGGATTCTCGCTTATGGTCTATGACAATCTTGTTTCCGGGTATTCCCCTTCAGGTTGCTCAAGCGTAAGTATAATGGGTCTCTGCGGCTATGGCGCTTGGAAAGAGATGGAAGGCGATTATCTTGCAGGGAGGAAGACGCAATACAATAAAAAGAAACAGAAGCTAACGGATCTGCTGATCAGTTTGGCTGAAGAAAGAGCCATCCCGGGCTTGTCAAAGATGATTGTCATGAGTGACAGCGCCACGCCGTTGACTAACTTTCGCTTTACCCTGAATACGGCTGGAGCTCTTTACGGCTACAATCAAAGCACGGATAACTCCTTCATGAGTCGACTTTCCAACAAGACGGGTGTGCCGGGGCTCTACCTGGCCAGCGCCTGGGGAAATCCAGGAGGGGGCTTTGGTGGGGCGCTCTTGGGAGGGAAAAGCGCATTCAAGAGCATCGCTGAGGACAAAGTAGCATAGTGTTGCGTCCTCAAAATTGATAGATATTTAAGCCACGAGTGGTTTGCCGGTATAAGTCCACTTGAAGGGCTTTGCCCAGAGCTCATTATAGTTCTTGATGTACTCCATGATCTGGCCAACGAGTTGCTGCTTTGAGCGCCAGACACCGTCCCGGAGGACGTCGCGGGCGAAGATGTTGAACCAGATTTCCACTTGGTTCAGCCAGGAGGAGTAGGTCGGCGTGTAGTGCATGGTCATCCGCCGCTTTCCCGCCACCCAGTCCTTGATCTTCTGGTGTTTGTGGACAGCCAGATTATCCACGATCACGTGCAGGTGTTTGCCAGGATATTTACGGTAGAGCAGTTTTAAGAATTTGAGGAATTCCTCATGGTTCGTGCTCTCAACGCACCGCCCTTCAACGGTCCAGGCGTGAACGGCCAGAGCGGCCAGGAGACAGGTTGTGCCGTGGCGTTTGTAGGTGGCGGTCAGCCGCTTGGGGTTCCCTGGTCGCATGGGCAGCAGCGGCTGGGTCCGATCGAGAGTCTGGATTTGCGACTTCTCATCCACGGAGAGAACCAGGGCGTTTTCCGGTGGGTTTAGGTACAGGCCGATAATCGCCGCCTGCTTTTGCTCGAACTCCGGGTCGGGGCTCTTGCCGCACCAATACTTGGTTTTGTGGGGCTTAATGGCACCCTCGGCCAGGATTTTCTGGACGGCGGACTTGCTGTGGCCGGTGGCCTCAGCCAGCTTGCGCACACTCCAGCGACTGCTGCCGTCGGCAGGCGTGGTGCAGGCCAGAGCCACGACCCCCACCCGCTCTTCCGGAGTGATCGACTGTGGTCGGCCACGCCCAACCTGGTCCTTCAAGCCTTCGAGGCCACGCGCCAGAAAGCGCTTGCGCCATTTCAGACAGCTTTGCCAGTTCAGGCCAGACTTCCCCTCGATCTCTTTAAGTCCCAGCCCGTCGGCCGCCAGGAGGACGACCCTGGCCCGGAGGGCCAGACGCTGCTCGGTCTTGCCGGACCCGGCCCACATGCGCAGCGTCTCCGCCTGCTCCTCCGTCAACTCGACTTTTACCCGAGCGCCCATACTGGCCTCCTTAACTGGAGATCAGTATATAGACTTATTTCAAGGACGCAACACTAGGGCCTGTTCTCAATTGAGAGTTTACTAATCGTCTGAGATCGTTCAATCCTGTCTCCCAGGGGAGGCAGAGGCATGGAACGGTTGTTAAATGGGCTCGATTGGAGCCATTCTGTGCGGGGAAGCAACGAGATCGTGGCGTAACAGCCAAGAATAACAGGCTATTTCTTGAGGCCGTGCTTTGGATAGCGCGAACTGGTTCTCCCTGGCGTGATCTGCCAAAGGAGTTCGGAAACTGGCACAGCGTATATGTACGATTTGCCCGATGGTGCGAGAAAGGGACCTGGGCTCGATTAGCCGAAGCTGTCTCTGGTGATCCAGATTTAGAAATGCTCTTCATTGACAGCACCATTGTCCGTGCCCACCAGCATGCGGCAGGTGCCCAAAAAAAGAAGGGCCGCAAGACATCGGACGTTCGCGTGGCGGACTGACGACAAAAATTTATGCTGCGGTGGATGGATTGGGAAATCCCGTTCGTTTGCTTTTGACCGGGGGCGAAGCTGCAGACATAACGCAAGCCCAAGTCTTGATCGATGGATTTGATGCCTTGGCGATTGTGGCTGACAAAGGATACGACTCCGACGCGTTTGTTATAAGCATTATGGCTCGAAACGCAGAGGCAGTCATCCCCAGCCGGAAAAACCGTATCATTGGGCGAGAATACGATCACCATGTTTACAAAGATCGCAACCTTGTTGAACGATTTTTCAATCGTATCAAGCAGTTCCGGCGATTGGCGACGCGCATGAGAAACTCGCGCGGCGATTCATGGCGATGCTGCATCTCGTCGTTGCCTTTATCTGGCTGTAATAATTTGACTATTGTGAACAAGCCCTAGCAGCAACTTCGAAAGTCAAGTGTATAAGACATCCATCATTTGAAGCGCTGTTCGGACCCTGCTCAACCGTGCTCGCCACAATCTGGCCCTGGCAGGCCATGGACTGGGTCGATGGGCCAGGTCAGCGTGAAAACCGAGCCGCCGCTGGCGGCCGTCCTGCATGCAGCGCGTCCCCCATGCGCACGCGCGATGGCAGCCACCACGGCCAATCCCAGGCCGCTGCCGCCCGAGCGAGCGCCTTGCGCGCGTCGGAACGCCGTAAACAAATAAGGAATTAAGTCCGCTGGCATGCCTGGCCCGTCATCCTCGACGCTGAGTTCACACCAGCCATCCTTCACATGAGACTGGATTCGCACGTGGCCCGCCACGGCATACCGGCACACGTTATGAAGGAGCGCCAGTAGCGCCTGTCGGATACGCACCGGATCGCAGTATACAGACCGTGCGTCCAGCTCCAGGATCGCACGCTGGCCCGCAGACTGCAGCGCGTCACCAACCATGTCCACCACGGCGTTGATTTCGGCGTCAAGCTGCGTCTCTCGCAACTGCAAATCCAGATGGCCGCTTTCCACCAGACTCACCACTCGCAAATCCTCGATCAATCGCGTCAAGCCCTCAACCTGGGTCAGCAAGCTGAGGAACTGGGATGTACTGGGCGTGAAAACGCCTTCGGCCAGGCCTTGCAGACGGCCGCGCAGGATTGTCACAGGGGTGCGCAGTTCGTGAGCGATCGCGGCGTTCCAGAACGCCTGTTCCTCGGTCATGCGCTGCAACTGATTCGCCAGCGCATTGAAGTCGTCCGCCAATTGGGCGGCTTCGCCCAAAGAGCGATCGCCCGCGATGGCACGCGCGTTGAGATCCCCCTGGGCCACACGGCGGATGCTGGCCGCCACCGAGTTCAGCGGGACCAGGATGCGGCGCGACAGGTTGATCGCCACGAGAATAGACAGCGCCAGACCGGCCAGCGTAGCGCCGATTATCCATATCCACTCCGGCCCCGTAGGTATCCAGCTGGAGTCCAAGGAATTATCGGGCCAATAGATTTGCCACAGATAGTAGAACGCGTACGACGTCAGGATGACGAGCAACGTGACGCCCAGCGCAATCGCCATCATCGCCAGCATGATCTGGCGACTCAGCCCGACCAACTTCATTCGCCGCTCCGCAGCTTGTAGCCGACCCCGCGCACGCCAACCGGGATTCCCTGGACGCCGAGATCCTCCAGCTTCTTGCGAAGCTTGCTGACGTGGCTGTCCACCGTGCGCTCCAGGGCATCCCCCTCCGGCAGACAGGCGACCAGTAGTTCGGTGCGGCTGAACACCCGCTTGGGCGCACCCGCCAGATGGGTCAGCAACTTAAACTCCGTCAACGTTAGCGCCAGGAGATGGCGCTGGCCGAAAACACGCACACGGGCTTCGTGGTTCTCCAGGTCGATCAGGAAAGGCGCCACGCGCAGGATGCGCCGATTCTGGCAATTGCCGCGCCCCATGGAGCGACGCAGCACCGCCTGCGTCCTGGCCACGACTTCAGCCGGATTGAACGGCTTGACGATATAGTCGTCGGCACCGATGCGCAGCCCCATCAGCTTGTCGATGTCCTGGTCATACGCCGTTAGCATGATGACGGGCGTGTCACCCCGATGGCGGATCTCGGAAAGCACCTGCCAGCCGTCCACGCGCGGCATCTGCACGTCGAGCAGTACGAGGTCGGGCTTGAGGGTCTGGTGCAGCTCGAGCGTCCGGAGGCCGTCTGCGGCATGCACAGTGCGCATGCCGCCTCGCGCCAGATAGGCGGCGAGGATTTCGGCGATCTCGGACTCGTCCTCGGCGATCAGCACCAGGGATTCGCGACCTTTGGGCCACTCGGAAAGGGATTTCTGTTCAAGCATGACAGTTTCTTTCTACTCCATCGAATTTACATCCCATATCCATTGAAAATCCATCGAGTCAAGGCAAGGAGACGCCAATCTCTGCGGGCACGGGCTGCCTGCTCCTGAAGGAATCCCCCATGAAGATCAAACGACTGTGCCGCCATAGTGGCTTGTTTGCCCTAGCGGTTTTGATACTTCTGGCCGGCTGCGGTCAGGCCGAACCGGAAGAGGCGCTCCCGTCACCACTGGTATCCGTTATGACCGTCACGCCGTCGCGGCTGGAACTGAGTGAGGTTCTGCCAGGACGCGTTGCCGCGGTACGCATCGCCGAAATCCGGCCGCAGGTCAGCGGCATCGTCCAGCGCCGCCTGTTCGAACAGGGCACCGAGGTGCGGGCCGGCCAGCCGCTGTTCCAGATCAACCCGGCGCCGTTCAAGGCCGAGGCCGACGCCACCGGAGCAGCCCTGCAACGGGCCGAGGTCGCGTTGGCGCGAGCCCAGCTGCAAACCAGGCGACTGCAGTCCTTGGTCGAGGTCGGCGCGGTCAGCCACCAGGTCTACGACGACGCGGTCTCCCTGCGCGACCAGGCGGCCGCCGATGTCGCCCAGGCTCGCGCCACACTGAAGCGCCGCCAGCTTGATCTGAAGTTCGCCACCGTGGAAGCGCCTATTTCCGGGCGCATCGAGCAGGCGCTGGTGAGCGAGGGCGCGCTGGTCGGTAGCGGCGACAGCAGTCCCATGGCGCGTATCCATCAGATCGACCAAGTCTACGTCGATGTGCGCCGCCCGGCGTCCTCGCTCGAATCGCTGCGCCAAGCGCTGACAACGCAACAGGCAAGCGCCGATGAGGGTCTGCCCGTGGCCATCTTACGAAGCGACGGCGAGGCGTACGATGTCACCGGACGCATCCTGTTCTCAGGCATAAACGTCGATGCCGGCACTGGGGACGTACTGCTGCGCGTGCTGGTGGACAACCCGCAACGTCTGCTCCTGCCGGGCATGTTCGTGCGCGCACGCGTGCCGCGTACCAGCTATGCCGAGGCGCTGATGGTGCCGCAGCAGGCGGTGGTGCGAAACGACGGCGAGCCGCAAATCTGGACCATTGATGCGCAGAACCGGGCGAAACTCACCCCTGTTAAATTGGGCGAGCTGCTCAATCGGCACTATCGCATCCAGTCCGGCCTCGCCGCCGGGCAAACGATCGTGATCGAAGGGATGGCGCGTCTGTCCAACGGCATCGAAGTGCAAGCGCACGAGTGGCAGGCACTCGAACCTACAACCGCGGCATCTACGCACTGAACGCCCGGGAGCATATCGTCATGCCGCAGTTCTTCATTCATCGCCCGGTCTTCGCCTGGGTCGTCGCCCTGTTTATCATCCTGCTGGGCGTGATTGCTATTCCCAATCTGCCCATCGCCCGGTTTCCTTCTGTGGCGCCGTCCACCGTCACCATTTCCGCGACCTACCCCGGAGCCACGTCGCAGACCATGAGCGACGGGGTGATCAGCCTCATCGAGCGCGAACTCTCCAGTGTCAAGAACCTGTTGTACTTCGAATCCTCGTCCGATTCCTCGGGTGCGGCGTCAATCAGCGCCACCTTCAAACCGGGCACCGACCCGGACATGGCGCAGATCGACGTGCAAAACAAGCTCAAGGCCATCGAGCCACGTTTGCCGCAGACGGTGCGCCAAAACGGTCTGACCGTGGAGACCTCCGCGTCCGGCTTCCTGATGCTCGTCGGCCTCAGATCCGACGACGGGCGCTTCGACGAGGCGGCGCTGGGCGACTACATGGCGCGCAACATCGTCGACGAACTGCGCCGCATCGAAGGCGTAGGCCGCGTGCAGCTGTTTGGAGCTGAGCAGGCGATGCGGATTTGGGTCGATCCGGCCAAGTTGATTGCCTTTGGCCTGTCGATGAACGATCTATCCGCAGCCGTGAACCAGCAGAATGTCCAGATCGCGCCCGGCAGCGTCGGAGCCATGCCGGCTCTGCCGGGGCAGCGCGTGACGGTATCGCTCACGGTGCAGGGCCAGCTGTCCACGCCCGAACAGTTCGCCGCCATCGTGCTGCGCGCCAACCCCGACGGCTCCAAGGTGGTGCTTGGCGACGTGGCGCGGGTCGAACTCGGCTCACAGTCCTATGGCTTTATTAACCGCGAAGACGGCAAAACCGCCACTGCCGCGGCCGTACAGCTCGCGCCTGGCGCCAATGCGGTCAGGACAGCCGAGGAAGTCGAGGCGCGAATGGCTGAGCTTCGCAGTACGATGCCGGCCGGCATGAGCTATTCGATCCCGTTTAATACCGCACCGTTCGTCAAGATCTCCATCGAGAAGGTCATCCATACCCTGATAGAGGCGATGGTGCTGGTGTTTCTGGTCATGTTCCTCTTCCTGCAAAACATCCGCTACACCCTGATTCCGGCGATCGTTGCGCCAATCGCACTGCTGGGCACCTTCGCGGTGATGCTTGCTTCGGGCTTTTCAATCAACGTGCTGACCATGTTCGGCATGGTGCTCGCAATCGGCATCATCGTGGACGATGCCATCGTCGTCATCGAGAATGTGGAACGCATCATGGCCGAGAAGGGGCTGTCGCCACGAGACGCGACGATCCAGGCGATGCAAGAGATCACCGGCGCGGTGATCGGCATCACCCTGGTGTTGACGGCCGTGTTCATCCCCATGGGCTTGGTCAGCGGCACGGTTGGCGCGATCTACAAACAATTTACGCTGTCCATGGCGGTGTCGATCCTGTTTTCGGCCTTTCTCGCGCTTACCCTGACGCCCGCTCTCTGTGCGACGTTGCTTAGGCCCCACGCTGCGGGGCACCACGAGAAGCGCGGGTTTTTCGGCTGGTTCAACCGCCGCTTCGAGCGCATGACATCGCGCTATGAAACGCGCCTGGGCAAGCTGGTGACACGAACAGGACGGATGATGCTGGTGTTCGCCGCACTCTGTGCAGCCCTCATGGTTTCTTTCCGCCATCTGCCATCGTCTTTCCTGCCGGAAGAAGACCAGGGCTATTTCTTGGCTTCCATCCAGTTGCCCGCCGATGCCACCGTCGAGCGCACGCTGGAAGTGGTCAAGGCCTACGAGCAGCACGCGGCCTCGCGCCCATCGATCCGATCCAATATGACCGTCGTCGGTTTTGGCTTCTCCGGCTCCGGCCCAAACGCGGCCATGGCCTTCACCATGCTCAAGGACTGGGGCGAGCGCAATGGCGCCACGGCCCAAGGCGAAGTGGCCCTGGCCCAGACGGCCCTGTCCGGCGTCAGGGAAGGGACAGTGATTACCCTGCTGCCGCCGGCCATCGACGAGCTTGGCAACAGCTCCGGCTTCACCATGCGCCTACAGGACCGGGCCAACCAGGGCCATGCCGCGCTCCAGGCGGCAGAGACCAAGCTGCTTGCACTGGCGCGGAAGAGTCGACTCGTCAGCGGCGTCTATGCCGACAGCCTTCCAGCCGGCTCCAGCATCCACCTGGACATCGACCGGGACAAGGCCGAGGCGTTGGGCGTGTCGTTCACCAGCATCAGCGACACGCTGTCCATCGCGATGGGGTCTTACTACGTCAACGACTTCCCCCATGCCGGACGCATGCAGCAGGTCATCATTCAAGCCGAGGCGTCGGCCCGCATGCAGATTGACGACGTGCTCAAGCTCTATGTGCGCAACTCCAACGGCGGCATGATGCCGCTGTCCGAGGTAGTGACTCCGGCATGGAGCGAGACGCCGCTGCAGCTGGTGCGCTATCAGGGCTTCCCGGCGGCGCGCATCTCGGGCAATGCGGCTCCCGGCGTCTCCAGCGGCGAGGCGATGGCCGAGATGGAACGGCTGGCAGCACAGTTACCACCTGGCTTCGCCGTGGCCTGGACAGGACAATCCCTGCAGGAGCGCCAGTCCGCCACACAAGCGCCGCTGCTGATGGCGCTGTCGATCCTGGTGGTGTTTCTGGTGCTGGCCGCTCTGTACGAGAGCTGGACGATCCCGCTCTCGGTCATGCTGGTGGTGCCGCTGGGCCTGCTGGGTGCCGTGGGGGCGGTGATGCTGCGCGGCATGCCCAACGACGTGTTCTTCAAGGTCGGCATGATCACCGTTATCGGTCTGTCGGCTAAAAACGCCATTCTCATCATCGAACTCGCCAAGCAGTTGCGCCAGCAAGGCAAGGGACTGGCGGAAGCAGCGGTAACTGCGGCCCGGCTGCGACTGCGCCCGATTCTGATGACGTCGCTGGCCTTCGGCCTGGGCGTGGTGCCACTGATGTTCGCCAGCGGGGCCAGCGCCGAAACCCAGCACGCCATCGGTACCGGCGTATTCGGCGGCATGGTCACCGCGACGGTGCTCGCCATTTTCTTCGTGCCAGTGTTCTTCGTCTTCGTGATGGCCATACAAGAGCGCTTCGCAGCTTGGCGGTTCTCGCGCCGGCCTTCTCTCAAATAAAAGGGTCACGCCCGGCTGCCCAGTATAGTCACAATTTGCTTATTTTACTTATTTAAGATGCATAAATCGAACCGGCATATCCTGAAGAACAATCGGTGTATAAGTCTCGTACGAGAGAACCGTGTCACGCCCGCCATTGTCCTGGGTAGCTTCATCAAAAATGCAGGTTCCTGTATATTTTCTATCAGCGGGATCAATTCGGGAGCACCCGCCAACGACCGACCAACGTACGATTCTCAGGCTGAAAAATAAAAGAAGACCCCGTTGGCACTTCGCCAACAGGATCACTTTTTCACAAGGGCTTTTGGAAGGATTTTAGGGTGTTAAATCACGCTTGTGGTGTGTCAAGCAAGCGCTCTCCCCCCGAGCTACGGTCCTATAAACAGAATCAGGGAACAGGCTAAACGCCCCAAACTCGTCCCGAAGTCAACCCCAAATCTTTCGTTCCCAAGAAAAAGTTGGGGGCCAAAACCGTTGGCTTCGTTGGCTTGGAGTAAGTACGAATTTGGTACGGGAGGTCAAGGGGTTTTTACTCGAGGAAGGAAAAAACGGACGTTGGAGAGGATGGGAGAATGTGAATAATGTATTATTTCATAATGTTAAGTTGAAGCGTTAAAAAATTTCGCGATGATACGGAGGGCAGCATTTTTCAACAAACGCCAATTAAACCAGCTAACTCCTCCTCGAGGCCCAAGCTTCTTACACGGAACACCTTCTCGCTTTTCCCTTGAAGTCAAATTGCAAAATATGGTATGTTGAACCAAAATCCCCATTCGTAAAATAATTGGCCAACATCGGACAAGTGACAACTGCAACCAAAATCAACACCAAGGCAGACTAGTTAGCCCCACCTTCTGTGGAGATAGAACTTCAAACCCAATAGCAATCCCTTCAACAGAGAACACCTTGCACTTACAAGATCGTAACGGGTAACGAATAATTGAAGTAGCCAGCAAAAAGGAGGCAACCATGGCAAGTTCCAAGTTAAAGCCTTTCACAATTGATACGATGATGTCATCCATTTAAGGACATCATACCATGGCGCGCATTGCTTGGAGTATATTGTTAGTTTATCCTGGTTGAATGGCTCCCTACGTGAAATTATAAGTAGGATATACATATGCTCGAACGACTTGGCCAGGTGCAACATGCTTTACCAGAACTTATTTGATGTTTTCGCCATCGACAGCACCAACAACTTCTATCTTGGCAAAGATGATGGCGTCATTTTTGACAGCGGTCACAAAAATGGCTGGAACCTTGTTAGTGCCTCGGCCTCGTTTTTCGCCGTTTTTACTGATGCATCCTCTGAAAAGGCATCATTACCTGGATCAACCCGGCCAATTGGTATGCTCTGGAAGGTGACGATCTCCATGCCTTGGCATGGCTTAACCATGGCGGTTTTTTACTCCACAACGGCTTGATTTAACATAATTTATACCGGATTTACGGAGTTAGACAATAGACACGTATCACTATTGCAACACCACTATTTTATGTGCCATGATAGTTAAACGTGCAACTCCATGTAAAAAGTGCCGTTTTAATTTTTTCTATTTTTAACGATATGGCTTTCACAAGCAGCACGCCTGTCGTTGATGCCGCCCAGGAGGATTGTATGAAAAGTATATCAATTCAATGGCGAATCCTTTTCGCGTGTTGTGCACCAGTTTTTGTAGCCATACTTTTTACGGTAGCGATGAAAAACGTTGACACAACTGTTACTTTCTATTTTTTGATAACGATGCTCAGCCTTGTTTTTGCACTATCCCTAGCCTTAGGGCTAATTGCCTCTCGATCTATCATCCTCCCAATCAAAAAAATATCTGACGTTGTAAGTTCTATTGATTTAGAAAAATTTTCAATTAATCTTGAGCTGAACCAGAAAGATGAAATCGGGGAATTGTCAAAAAACCTTAAATATTTCACTGCAGAGGTCAAAGAAAAAATATATTGGCACGAGCAAATTCTTGATAGCATTCAATTCCCATTATCAATAACTGACTCAAACATGAACTGGACATTCGTCAATAAAGCCGCCTTACAGGTTACAGGAGCTAAACGAGAAGATATAATCGGAATGCAATGTTCAAATTGGGGAGCAGATATTTGCAAAACAGATCGCTGTGGAATTGAACGCCTTCGTCGTGGACAAGCAGAATCAACTTTTCACCAGCCAGGTCTTGACAAAAATTTTCAAGTAAACACATTCTATCTTCACGACACGGAAGGCAAAAATATTGGACATGTTGAAGTAGTTCAAGATATAACAGAGCAAAAACGATTAAGAGAAGCGGCAGAAGGAGCTTTAAGAGATGGGATTTTACATTCTGCCAATCAGCTTGAATCTGTTGTTGAAATAGTAACTTCTGCTTCTGAGCAACTTTCAGCTCAGATTGAACAATCCAGTCGAGGAGCAGAAGAGCAAGCACACCGAATAGGTGAAACAGCGACATCAATGGAAGAAATGAACGCTACCGTCCTGGAAGTCGCTAAAAATGCCTCAAGTGCCGCATCCACAGCTGATCAAGCTAAGGTTAAAGCCGAAGAAGGAGCGAAAGTGGTTTCCCAGGTCGTCCATGGGATTGAGGAGGTCCAGCAGCAATCCCAAGAGATGAAGCAAGATATGGGGAACCTTGGCAAGCAGGCAGAAGGAATTGGTCAAATTCTGAATGTAATCTCCGACATTGCTGACCAGACGAATCTCTTGGCACTTAATGCAGCTATTGAGGCAGCCCGCGCAGGTGAAGCGGGACGTGGATTTGCCGTTGTCGCCGACGAAGTCCGCAAACTGGCTGAGAAGACCATGACTGCAACCAAGGAAGTTGGGGATGCGATTAGGGGTATTCAAAACGGTACCAAGAAAAATATTGAAAACGTTGAGCGCTCAGGGAAAACCATCGAAGACGTCACTAAGCTGGCCAACACTTCTGGGGAATCTTTGCGTCAGATTGTTTCACTCGCTGAAACAACGACAGATCAGGTTCGTTCGATAGCGACAGCCTCTGAAGAACAATCTTCTGCCAGCGAAGAAATCAATCGGAGTCTTGAAGATGTCAATCGAGTTTCGTCAGAAACGACAGATGCTATGAGGCAATCTTCTCAAGCTGTTGGCGAATTGGCAAACCAAGCTCAAGTGCTTAAGAGACTTATTGATGAAATGAAATCAGACGGCGAGAGCAGTTCAGCAGCCTTACCCTCTGGCAAGAGACCACTTGCACTCGGGAGGGTATAATGAGCGAGTCAACTATCCAAAAACAAGAGAGCGAACTCCTCCAGCTTGTCACTTTCGGGATCGGTGAGGAAGAGTTCGGGATTGATATCCTCAAAGTACAGGAAATCATCCGCACGATGGCGATCACAAAAGTTCCAAATTCTCCTCCCTAGGTCACGTCCGTCAACGTGGTGTAAATTCCGGTGTGCTTGAGGTGGCAATCGGTCAGGCTGCCCTGGGTGGAATTTGGGCTGGCTGCGCCTCGTTTTGTTGGGTGTTGAGTTCGGCCATGGCCTCGACCTGCATGTAGCGGCTTTGCAGCTGCCACTCGTCGTTTTGCTCCAGCAAGATGGCCCCGATAAGCCGGATGATGGACTGCTCGTTGGGGAAAATACCGACCACGTCCGCCCGCCGTTTCACCTCTTTGTCCAGCCTTTCCAGCGGATTGGTGCTGTGCAGCTTGACCCGGTGCTGCGCCGGGAACGTCATGTAAGCCAGCACGTCGTGCTCGGTTTCGTCCATGAAGCTGGCGAGTTTTGGCCATTTGCCGCGAAGCTGGTCGGCGACATGCCGCCAGGTCTGGCTGGCGCTGGCAGCATCCGGCTGTAAAAAAGCTTGGCGCAGGGCGGCGGAAACCATGGCGTGCTGCGATTTGGGGACGCGAGCCAAGGCGTTGCGCATCCAGTGGACCCGGCAGCGCTGCCACGTAGCCCCGAACGTCTTGGCGATGGCGGCCTTGAGACCTTCATGGGCGTCGGAAACGACCAGCTTCACGCCGGCGAGTCCCCGACGAAGAAGGCCTTTGAGGAAAAAAGACCAGAACGGCTCGGCCTCGCTGGGGCCGATGTGCAATCCCACGATTTCCCGGCGGCCTTCCGTGTTCGCCGCCACGGCGATTATGGCGGCGACGCTGACCACCCGGCCGCCTTCGCGTTGCTTGAGGTAGGTCGCGTCCAGCCACAAATAGGGCCATTCACCTGTCAGCGGCCTGGAAAGGAAGGCATGGACCCGTTCATCGATGTCCTTGCACAGCTTGGACACTTGGGATTTCGAGATGCCGGAAAGCCCCATGGCCTGGACGAGATCGTCCACGCGCCGCGTCGATATGCCCCCGATCCAGGCCTCCTGGATGACGGCCACCAAGGCGCGCTCGCTGGTCTTGCGCGGCTCCAGGAAGGGCGGAAAGTAGCTGCCCTGGCGCAGCTTGGGGATGCGCAGTTGCAGGGAGCCGACGCGAGTATCAAGGCTGCGGTCCCGGTAGCCGTTGCGGTAGCTGACTCGCTCGGCGCTTCGTTCGTGGCGGCTGGCTCCGATCAAGCCATCCACATCGGCTTCCATGAGAAGCTGCAAGACGGCTTCCGCCAAGGAGCGGAGAAAATCACCGCCATCGGCCTTTTGCATCAACTCGATTAATGCCATGCTGTCCTCGGCCATCGTGGTCTCCTTTGGTTGCAGGTGCGGCTTCGCAACTTCACCTTACAGCCAATCGGCCCGATGGCCACCTCGCCAATCCCGTCCAGGCTGGAGGTGCCCCCCCGGCCTGGACGACTCCAGAATTTACACCACCTCCGTGGACTCTACCTCGCCAGGATTTTTGGGATTCCAATACGATACAATGCCATAAGCCGGATATTGCGACCACGATGAAGCGTCACAAGTATAAATTGGAAGTCGGCAAAACAGATCAAAATTGATCGCCCCGAAGAAATGTACTTTCCCCCCGGCATTGTAAATCTTCATGACGGGGGATTTTATATTGGCATAAATTTCCCTGCCATCACATTGGCCAATGGCAACAACCTTGTGCTCAGGGAGGCCTCGCGCGATAATTTTTTCGACATCGTCATTGTAGATGTTGTGAAGCGTAGTAACGACAGGAATGCCAAGTTGTTCTAGCTCTTCCTGGTATTTCAAGTTTTCCGCATAGCCATTCAAACCAAAATTCCTGTCGAAGCTGAAGATGATATCCCAATCCTTCCCACTATACTCACAATAGGTCAGGAATTCTGTATAAAGTTCATTTGCATCGATCGTTGAATTTGGTTGATTGGCTCCGAATGCTCCGTTATCCAGGAAAAGTTTGCCAATCAAACGCCTATGTTTATGTGTAAAAACTTTATGATTAGGTGGTAACAACGGATAAGATAACAAAACATCGGGTTTGTGGTGCGGATAACGCTGACAGAAACCCATCAGTGCAGGAATCGTCATTCCCGCATTGAAAATCTTCATGACTATCTCCATGGGCCACTCCCCCATGTATCGGAGAAGTGGCCCGCTATCATATGTGTTTAGGCGAAAAACCGCGTAAGCATATCGTCAAGAGCCTTGCGGAGCGATTCCAGATGGGTCTTGTCGATCTTGTCCTTGTCAGCGGTGTCGTCCATGAGAATGGCGTTGATATGGTCCACCATCTTCACGGATTCGCCGTTGAAGTACTTGATACGCCGCTTGAGCGGAACATTCTCTTCCCCTTCACCGGGCGGGCTCCTTTAGCGGCGACGACTTCGCGCATGTATTCGATGGGATTCAACCCACGGTCCTGGCGGTCTTTCATCACAGCCTTATCGACAGGCGTGAACTTTTTGCCCAGCCGAAGGAAGTCTCTGATGACCTTGTAATCACCCTTGATGTCGGCGTTGCGCAGTTTCTCGTGCACAATGACGGCCTGGGTTAACTCGTTCAGTTCCCGTTTGTTGGCCTGGGTGTAATCCAAGTTAGCCCCATTGATCTTAAAGAAGTCGGAGATGGGGTCCTTCTTATCCAGCATGTGTCGAATCGGGGCCATGGCCTGAATGACATTTTCCGCCGCGTCGATACCGAGGTAGGGGTGCTTAAGAATACCCGGCGTCGCGTTGATGTTGACGTACTTGTCCATGGTCCGCGGCTCATTTCGATTTCCTTGAGGATGAGATCAATCTCTTCTCCCCAATTCCCGTTGCGCGTGAGAATGTGATTTCTCATCTGTTTGAAGATGGCACCCTGTGCCCAAGCGACACTCAACATTTTCCGCTGGGCAGTGGAGATGACATCTTTGGCGATGGTATTCTGCCGGTACAGCTGTTCAAGCGTTTCCTTTTCACTCAGTGTTTTGATCTTACGCTCGAATTCAGCTGCCGCTTCCTCCATATCCTTGGAGGAAACTATTTGTCCGGGACCAAGTTTGGTGATTTTCGGTGCATCTCCCTTGCCACCCATAGCACCCGTCGAACCGACGATATGCTTGTACTGATAGGCCATGGGGTCTTCACCGAGTTCATCCGGCGCGAAGTACTCAGGCTGGAGCGGCACCGCGCCGCCGTCATTCTTGCCGCCGTTCGGGGCGCCAACGTCGACGGTGGTGGGATCATCAGCTTGTCCAGGACCGCCGGTACCGCCAGCTCCTCCGGTTCCGCCAGTGCGCCCGGAGTTGTCTTTGTCGTTGATGCTGCCCTCCAATTTCTCTTTTTTCTGGTTTTCTTTGTGGTTGGTGTTGGACATGCCAGGGAAATTGGCCAACGGATCGAAGTTTTCGTCGGACATTTGTCCTCCTTCTGTTATGATGGATCGGGTAGGCCTACTCGCATTTTATTTTTCGGCCCGCGATAGCAATAGGTGAGTCATCCTGGTGGGATGTGGGTAGTGACTGAGTTGATGAGGGGTGGGAAAGTGAGTGAGTTGGGGGGGAGGAATTCGGTCCGATCTTTACTTTTTCCAGTTAACTAGATATACATAATTGTTAGATAACATCCAAGTTGTACTGTGGCTTTGCAAAATGGAGAAAGCTATGGCAAGGCAGCGCGCTCGTAATCAAGAGCTTTTTAATTATTACAAGAACAATCCTTTTGCGCTTGTTACGTTTTCTTTGCTTGCAAGCAATAATAAGGTATTTAAGGAATCAACATCTCACATCGATTCGTTGCATACAGTCTTAGACGACTATGAGCTTGATTTAACGAACAAGCTTCAAGCATCTCCTTTCGCAAAGATCTATGAGATGTTTAACAATGCCATCAGGAAAGATGAAGAAGCTAGGCCTCTTGAGCTTGTTAAGTCTGAACTTGTTTTTAGATATTATATCCCTGACAATCAGAGTAAAAACGCTATCAAAGACTATTCAAATGTTTTAAGTGCAATAAATGAATTCAATGGAATGATAAATCATGCGTGGATACATTTGATAAACGACAAGGAGGGTATTGACTTTATCCGCAACAACTTTGAAGAATTTGCCGGTACGTTATAGGCTTAATAATCATTGAAAGATTTAAGAAGTCTTCTGATTATAATAACTTTCAAGCCTCAATGATGTGTCTTGCTGTTTTGATTAGAATTAATTATTTAAAACTATATGCATTTTGCGATTCCCAAAAGTATTCAACAGAACTATTGAAACTTAAACGCAAAGTGTTTGTGCGGAGCACAAAGGAAATCAAAGCTGAAGTTTTGGTGCTAGCAAATAACGAAGCTGATGAAGAGTGGAAGAAAGGCGACTACAGGATGCACTATGAAATGTCACGAAAACTTGCATCGAAATACAAAGTTATGTTCAAAGAAAAACTTCTTGAAGCTGCACTATATAGCTATACAAATAAAGTTGGAATGTATCGTCATAAAAATAAATACAATGAGCGGGTGAAAAACATTAAGAATGAAAAAGGGGAATGCAAATTAACCATTGATCATATCAATAAGGGAATCAGGCCGGCTGCTGAAAAGCATCATAAATACTTCGATACGGGGAAAGAATATAGAGAAAAGGAGGCTCATTATAAATGATACACATGAATATGCAGGTATCCATGTGTACACTTTTTTGTTGTTTTTGAATTTTTCGATGGATTTTGAAGCGGCCAATCGCAGGACTCTACCATTGCCAAGCCAAAAAATCATGAGGATGGATGAAAATCAATCGATTTCCCACTTCAGCCCAGATTTCAGAAATTGAGTGCTCAAAAAGCCGGGGTTTGACTTTTCAGTCTCCTACTAACTGGCGAAAAGCATCTATTTTCAGACAATTCTTCACCACATGTCTCAAAGAGTATCGCGGCGATTCCCGTTGAAATTCGTATAGAATTACTGCGTGACAGACCGAACCCGTCTGACGCAATTTGCCGTTATTCTTCGTCAAAGGGGATTGAACTGAGCACTTCCTTCAGTCCTGGAGTCGTTTTCGGCAATTTCGATGTATCTATGGGGCCACGGGGAAGATCAGCTCCGATGATGTGTGCAAATGCATCACCAAAACCCGCAATATTTGCATCCGCTGACTTTCTGTAAATAGTAAAGCTGTCTGGGATGAACTCGCCATTAATATCATAAGCCGTATTTTCAATTACAATCTCAGCTCCAGAGATCGCTATGGCCTCGCGGATATTTTCGAGTTGCGAGTTATGATAAATGGCAAGGAAAAGTTCGCTACGAGTAGGATTGTTTTTCATAGAGTTAACTTCAGCATTAATTTTGCCGTTAAAACTGATCCTTCTTCGCGCCAGCTTTCTCTTTCAGATACGTCTCGTATTCTCTCTCCGTTATCTTATACGTATACGTAATCTCAGAAGCAGAAGAATCAACGTCAATAAAGAAAACCAATTTTGCACGTTTCCAATTCCAAGTCCCTATATATTGCTCCAAAGAATCTTCTACAGAAGTACATTCTCCATACTTCTGCTTGAACATATTAAAAACTTGGCCAGGATTGCAGGAGGAAAAAGTCATGTTTACTTTGTAAATTCTTCCGTTAAAGCCTTCGTAAGTTAAAGTGTCGAGTTTGCAGTCACCGATAGCCATCTCGTCCCCGGATTTCTTGAAAACGTCGATCTTCTCATTCCTTGAATATTGCTTGGTCATTCCCGGAATGGCAGAGTAGTAGGTGTCCCATTCAATACCCCGAAAATTCAGCGGTTCCGTGCTTCTTTGAGCAAAACAGGGTAATGGCAACACCAGTAGGATAAGCGAACAAACAACGACTCTGTTCATTTTAATTCAGCCTCCGAACCAGAATCTTCCTTCCGACACCGCTGACAAGCAAATAGTAGTGTCGTCTGTCCTTGATGATCGTACACAAGGGACTGTTGAGGTCCTTGTCGTAGCTGAACGCGCTCCCTAGAGTTTCAAAGACTTCCCCGGTCGCCATTTTGACGATCGTTCCAGTCTGTATCCCATCCTTTTCCTTGAACGTATTCAGGCACTGGCTGTACTTGATGTTGTCCTCAGCCAGCCCCGGGGCAGGGGAGAGGAGGGCAAGCGCGACAACGACGGCACCGATCAACCTGGTTTTCATGGCAAACCCCGTGCTTTTACTGGTTAAGGTTGTTTTCGGCTGGAGCTATTAATAACTTTAGTTGCTATAATATGCAATTAAACCAGCCGATCATTTGTTATGTAACCAGAATCATTGCCATATCCTCTACACTAGCGGAGGAATGGCATGGACAGCGTACAAGACCTTTTCGGGAAGAAAATCAAATCGATACGTCGCGCCCGGGACATTACCCAGGAAAAACTGGCTGACCTGTCCGGGCTGTCCCTCCAGTATATCGGAGAGATTGAACGTGGCCGGCGCAATCCATCCCTGACCAGCATCGAGCAGCTGTCCAAGGCCCTGGACATTCCTATGGCGGAACTGTTCAGTCTGGAGGAGTTTCGGTTGGCACCGGAGGAGCTCAAAGCGATCCTGATCCGGCAGATTGATTCAGCGGATGAAGATCGGTTACGAACCTTTTTCAGCATGGCCCAGAACCTGTTCCAGTAACGGGATCAGTCATCCTCCGGCAGCATGATCGTCAGAACTGGTTCAGCGGTGTCACCGGGACCGATGTGGGCAATGACTTGGACGGTTTCAGATCGTCCTGGTGCCATCAGAAACGAGATTTTGAAGTACGCACGGTCCGTCCCTTTGCTCGTCCGGGCAGCGATCATCGCCAGGGTCAGGAGATCATGAAGCCGGCCAGTCACGCTTTGACCTTGAGATTTTAATTCTTCAGGAACAAAAGCGACATAGCCGTGGAAGAGATGGTCGGTAATGGCGACAGGGACTTTGAAACCGTGGGCTTTGGCCTCGTCAGTGACGTCGATGAGAACGCCGTCAGCGATGGCTTGTGCCCTGGTGTAGCTGTAGATGAGGTTTCCAAAAGCGTTGCTGTTACTCATCTGAGCTACCTCCGCTTTGCATGTCTAAAATAGCATCGAGACGTTGACGGAAGTTTTTACACAGTGTGACGCCAACTTCCGAGTACGAGCGCGTTAACTCCCCATAAAGCTCGACGGAAGTGGAATCCATAATCTGGAAGAGCTGCTCAATAGGACGGAATGCGATAATTATCTCGTCCTTCAACGTGATTTTATCGGGCTTGTTTTGGTCCATACGGTATCCTTTTGCTGTTTAGAACCAAGGATACCCTGGAGCGGGGAAGGTGGTCACGGGGACTTGTGGGGTTTTGGAAACAGCCCTAAGGAAAAAAGACGTTGGGCGGAGGCTGGGATTTCCTGGGGTTTTGTCCCATGGGGGAGGTCCAGGAAGGGATAAATCTGAAGGGTTGCTTTGAATGCAAGTAAAATAATACCATTTGAATAACAGAGGGCGAGATGAAATTCTTAAATATGGATTACCTGATGTATTCTGGTATCGCTTTAGGTCTTATACTCTTTTCAGTGTCTGGCTATATGGGAGGGGCGGCGACTCGAAAATTAAAAGAACTATTCCCAATAGCATCAAGAGGCGGAGTGAAATCTGGATTCTTCCTCGGTGTTTCAGTGTATGATGTCTCTGTACCACGTTCTCTTCAGAGGCAATTTTTTATATCACGAGCATTTTCGTTTTTAGCTGTATTGATAGGGTTGTATGAAGCCGTGTATTGGGGTTGGAGGGATTGGATATGGATATTTCTCCTATCTTGCATCGTTGGATGTTATGTTACAATTAAAGACTGTTGGTTGTTTTTTAGGCAAAGTAAAAAGGATTTTAGTCACTGAGTACGCTTACAGAATACGTGTGATGATATCTAACGCCGAAGAAAAAAGGACGTTGGGAGTATACGGGGACTCCCTGGGATTTTAGTCCAAGGGGAGTCCAATGGGGGAGTTCTAGGAAAACGTCCCAGGAGGAGCCCGGTAGAGGGCAGGGGAGGGGTGTCCGGGAAGTGGCTGGCCCCGGGGGGGGGGCTGGAATCAGTTCTTAAAAAATGCGTATTTGGAGTGGTTGAAAGAAAGATTTTGTTAAGTCATACTAACTAGTGTCATTTAATTGCAGGCAAGGCTGTTGATGAATAATAATATTTTGTATGTATTATGCCTTATGGCCTTTCACTTTATAATTATAGTGGCTCTGTTTTTGTATTCTATTTATCTAAATGAAAGTGATGATGAAATGAAAAAAATGATTGTTCGTGCGAAGTTGGTTAACACTCTCGAAGATAAGCGAATGTTTTTTGTTTTAGAAAAAAGCACATTCGCATTTTGCTTTATATTTATTTTCCCTATTTTTTCGTTATTTTTCTTCTGCATGTTGTTGTCTCATGATTATAAATTCTTGAAGGAATTACTGGGGTGGTTTGCTTTTCTCTGTATGACAGTGGGATCGCTAATTTCGTTTTCTGATTATTTTCTTTCTATGATAGTTATTGATGGTCGGTGTGTGTATATTAGATGCCTAAAAACATTGTTTAGACCAGTCGTTGTTCAATTTGATGGTGCCCAAAGGTATGAATCAGTAAATACAGGGCCGTATTCATGGTATTCAACAAGATATATGGTCAGCGTCAGGTCTAACTCGAAATCGTTTGTTTTTATGAATGTTAAAAATAAAAAACAATTGCGTGATGTCCTTGAAAGCTTTGGTGCTGCGTGAATTTTTCGAAAAAAACCCATTGGAAAAAGGACGTTGGGAGTATACTGCGATTTTCTGGGGTTTTGGCCCAAGGGGAGTCCAATGGGGGAGTTCTGGGAAAAAGTCCCAGGAAGGGCCCGTAGAGAAGGTTGGAGAGGGGGGCCGGGGGAACAGGCCGAGGGGAAAAGATCGGCTCCGGGTGGCTCCATCAGCGAGCACAGAATGGCCCCGGTGATGAGTAACATCTCGCCTTGAACCGTAGTTAAGCAGGAAGGTCAGTAAGTCTCTCTGGGGAAATTCCATAAGTGTTTTGGTAAAGTGGATTGCGGTTGTTACTGCCGGGGTGAATATGTTAAGTAAGCATTTTTTATAAGCGCTGGACAGTATGATGAGAAATTCAACATTCCTTACAGAAACGAGGAAAGGTGCTGAAGAGCAATTTTGGACCCCATGCTTTGTGAAATTCTTGTCAGAAAAAGTAGAAATTCCAATCTCGGTGTTTCTTGGAGAGAAAAAAAGTCCACCATGGTTCTCGTCCCGTAAGGTTTCTCCTTTTATAACGTATGATGAAATTTTTGTTCCAAAGAAACAGAAAGGTATTTCTGGCAAAGATCTTGTTCGATATATAAACAATAAATTTAAAACTTCAATAGGCGAAGATGCTTTTATCGAAGAAGAGGGGGATGTCTCCGGGATTATATTTGATCTTGTCTTGGCTAGTAAAACGGGAATTTATATCCTTGAAAATAAGCCTTACGATAGAATAACGTTTAGCTGGAATCAAAGGGGTGGAAATTGCTATGAAAAGTATGTAAAAAGAATCAATGACTTTGGAGTTGACTGTCAGCTACTGTATATTTTGTCGATTGGCATAGATAACAGCTCTTGCAGTGAAATCTCAACGATTCAACAAGGCCTAGGGGATAAGTTTGGGATTATTCTACTTGAACATCTCTTTGAATTAATGGACAAACATAAATTTGAATACCAAGGAATATCAAATTGGAAAGACTTTTCCTTAGCATCGCCCGATTATCAATAAGGACATCTCTGAAATTAACCGTAAAGAATCCATTGATACTATGATGCAGTGGAATTTTGCCGAGAGGGTCGACCCAAAGACCTGGTGGGAAATTTCAGGAAGGCCCCTGTCTGTCTGATCGAAGGAGGGGAGGTCTGTCCTGGAAGATGGGTGAGTCCAGGCCTGGGACCGAGGGCTTGGATAAGTTCAGAATAAAATTCAAGTCATTTTAGCATGTTGCCGGTGCAGGTTCCTGCATAATTTCGTTTTCAGCGACAGAACCGTCATCAACGATGCTTTTGAAGAGCATTTGATGAGCGTCGACAACTCTGTTCGACAAATACCTGAATCGAAAACTACCACTGTTTTTTCGCTCAAGCTCCAAAAATGAACTCATTTTAACGAAACAAGCTTCACGCCAAGTTGACAGCAACGAAATTTAAGTTATCTTCCACACGAAAATCCGAAGAAGAAACTTAAGGAGACCTACCCATGCCTATCGCATCGAAATTTGACGCGATGAAACTTCGCACCATGATCACCGAAGGGAAAACCGCTCAGCAAATTATGGATGCCTTCGATATTCCCAAAACCACCCTGAAAAACCATCTCACGAAGCTGATGACGCTGGATGAGAAATTCTACAAGATCGAAGGGATGGATGCTCGCGTGGCCTCTGGAAGCGTGAAGTTCTCGAAGAATGGTCTCCGTCTGTCCCCGACGCTTCTGGCCAACTACGGGTTCAGCCAGGGCGACGAGTTCAATGTGTCCTGTTTGGAAGCAGGGAAAATTGTGCTGGAGAAGAAGTAGCAGAATTTCGGATAGTTCTGTGAAAAGGCCCACGTCGAGCTGAAAAATTGGTTGGCGTGGGTCTTTAGTTATTCTGCATGTATCTAGCGACGATTTAATCTATTGTAAAAAGCTAAAGAGTATTTTTTTACTTTTGAGGCTGTATTTAGTGCTATTTTGAGTAGGCTAGACGACATTTTTCCCATGAAAAATTTTAGTCTTTGGATGTGTTCTTCGGATGCTTGTATGGCAATTATATTGTTTTTTAACCACACCAAAAAAGTTGTAGCAATTGTTAAAAGTGCTGTAAACGCGATAAATGATATTGAATGAAAAATTGTTGCTAAGTAATCTGTGATTGTTTGGGGCCAAGTCTTAATTATTACGATGCCTGAGTAAATGAGAAGGCCTAAAATTATTTGATTTGCTGATATAAGGAGTTCGGAAGAAGTTGAAAGAAGCTCTCGAGTAAATTCATTTAAATGCTTGCGAACAATTAGTGATATGAGTAGTGGTAATGCAAAAAACAAAAATAAGATCAGTGCAAGAAGTGTCTCATTGTTCCATCTGAATATCCTTTCAATAACAAAATCAATATAATTATTTTGATAAACTAAATAAAATGGCAGCGCTTTTATTAACGCATTAATAAGGTTACCTGTAAAACAACGCAAAAGGGTCTTGCTAGATTTTAGCATATATCCTGAGGAGTTAAGAGCCATTCTAGGAATAATTCGTAGTTATTTATTGCCGTGCATTCCTGGCCAACTACGGCTTCAAGCAGGGCGATGAGTTCAAGGTATCGTGCCTGGAAGAGGGGAAGATTGTCTTGGAAAAGAAGTAGCTAGCTGGATTGTTGGGGAATAGTTGCGCATTATGGCCCACGTCGTCCTGTGAGAAGAGGGTGACGTGGGTCTTTATTTGGTATGTGAATTATTAAGTGAAGTATGTGTAGCTAGCTTTATAAAAACGTAGCTTATATTTTTAGTGAAAGAATAAATCATTGCAATCTGTATTGCTATTATCCGCTAGGTAGCGCCATAAAATCAGATCAACCAAATTGATGTCATGCCCCGTTTATTTTGAAAGTAATTTGCAGAGTGAATTTGTATCTTTAAAGCTGAAATATTTTCTTAGCCGTTCTAAATGACGGTCTGGTTTTGATGTATTAAAACCGATATTTTTGGCCAGATGTAACGCTGTTATTGGGCCAATATAAGGAAGTTTTTGCAGTGTGTTAATTGGGTTGCGGGTAATTTGAGATTTATAATTAGAGAATCCAGTGTGTAATATAAATTTTGCAACATCAGTAATAGCCACAATTTTTTTGGAGTGATTAAAGATTGACAGGGCTGTATTAATACATAAATCAGATTGTTCAACTATGGATTCTGATGATTCCCAGTCAAAAAAACATAATGATATATAATTAAAAATTTTCTTTACGCATCTCTCGCGGAAGCCGCTGCATAGAATTACCCAGGAAGACTCCCGAAGTAGGTCGACTTCAGTGAAGGTGGAAAAGTCAAGTGACGATTGCCATTCTATCTCATTGAGGTAGTTATTCTCGATACAATAAGAATATGCATTTTCGTAGAAATTTAATAAAGCTTTGTTCATGCTACTGTCCAGGATCCACGCGAAAATTGTCTTCGATGAACATCTTAAACTTAAAAATTGCAATGCTCGAGTTCGGGTGCATATCAAGGTGCTTGCTTATAGCGATTTTTATTAGGTGCCGTTTTTTCATTTTCAAAAAAATGCGTTCAGGTATTGGCGGTGATTTTTTGGAAGCATCCACTGCTTTTTGGCAAAAGTAGTTAAATTTTTCTTCATCTATTTCGCTTGGTACGGTTAAAAGTAATGTTCGTGCGTCATTCTTTAATTCTGCGAAAATATCAACGGCCGCTTTGTGTAAGTTATATTTTTCTTTCCAGTTGATGATAAACTGAAGCAATGAAAAGAAAAAACTTAAAATAGATAATAGACCAACCCAAATAATAGGTTCAATATGCCACGGTGTTAATATAATATTTATTTTTGGCTCAACGAAAACCAATGCAATAATCCAAGTGGATATTGAGACGACCACTAGGTCAAGGAGAGTACTTTTAAAATAATATTTATCCCGCAAAAAAGCATGGGCTGAACAAGTCATGTCCGCGACTCGTTTGACTCTTTCTATTTCATCCTTTCGGTAGGACATATTAGTCAATCCCCAAAATTACTTCCCACATATTAATTGAAGCAGCTGCGTTTGCGTTAAGAATTCTCTTGTGTAGTCTTCCAAGTAAATGGCTCGCTTCAATTCGGGCAGAGCTATTTTCTTGTCCAAGATAGTCATCAACATGAATGGATTGACCTGTTTTGTCGCGAATTGGTTTTAAAATAGCGTCTCGCGCCTTTTCAAAAAAATATTTACCATTTCTTGGCAAGTTTTTGCACCATTATAGTTTTTAAAAATGTTGATAGAAAGACTTTCAATGTGGTATCCAGAAAGCTGTCTCGCTTCAGGTAGTGTTCCAATGATTGATTTGACTATTTTTATGGTTGGAATAAGCTTAGACGCACACTCGTAATTTCTTTTGGTTAAAAGTTCTTGAAATTTTGAAGGGTTAATTGATGACCATTTGTTGCCATCTTCTGAAGATATTCTTAATCCATGCTCTGACTTAATTGTCGGAAGAAGTTGGATAGACATGCCGTCAAAAAAATCTACAGTGATTGCCAGCTTTCCGTGGTCTATTTTTGCGGCTTGAGTATAAGTGCTTTTTAATGTGCGTGTTAACAAGTCTAAAATGGCTGATGGAGTTTTTTCAGTTAATGCCGAGTCGTTAATGACAAGCATTGAGTCGATATCGCTCAATCCGTCAACGTAAGTGTGTTTGGCAACAGAACCTCCAAATAAAGTGTTGACAGATATATCGAGTCTATCCTTAATGGTGTCAAGTAGAGACTCTAAACGTTCCGAAACGAGCTCAATATCTCGTGAGTTGAATTTTGCTAGTTGGTTATTGATAAACTGCCCTAGCTCTGAGTTAAATGAAGCCGCAGCAGCTTTTGCTTCTTCTTCGCGGATACGTTGACTTATTTGCTCAGGTGTTCTACGAGGGCTAAATGGGGTATATGCTCCGCCGCCACCCATATCAATCTCCTATCGCCTCAATGACGTTTGCATATGAATTCCGAATGAGATCTGTATGATATGAGAAATGACCAAAATCTCCATCTTTTAAGTACCTACGCATTTGCAGTTTTAAGTCTGACAGATAATAATAGTTATGGTACCAGCAATTGGCGTCAATATTATGCGATTTGACATTTACACCGATGTTGACAGCTGAGTAGTTGTGTTTATACATAGTATATCCATCGCAAAATGCATACCGTAGCCAAGTTAAACCATCAAAAATATCAGCGCCAGAAACGAAGTACAGTGGGGTCGTAATCGTGTCAAGACTCCCAAAGACATGAATAGGCGTTTCTTTACCAATTGCTGATAAAGAAGTTCTTATTTTGGCAATATTTGTCATTCTGGATAAGATTGATGTCCCGATCTCTTTTTCTGTAACGCCTATTATATCGAACGAAGAAAGATCAGATATGTTGTCAGTTATTGATTTTATTTTTAAAGTTTGTTGGTCTGGTGTTTCGGGTTTAATTAATAACTCTTTTAGATGATTGTCAAATTTGAAAATACTTGTTTTTGCCCTTTCTATCTGGTCTGTTATAGGCATGCGCTCTTTAGGATGGTCATAACTTATTAGCACCGAAGGGGGCGAGCTTTTCCAAGAAGAGATAACCTCGTTGTAAAAATCTAATTTCTAGTCATTAGGTTTATGAACCTTATCACTTTCGTCCGATAAGTCATAATCAGAAGAGACCTCATATCCTCCACTATCCAAAAAAATCAAAGAAGGAAACGAAAATGGAGGTGTAATTATTTTATAGTAAATATCGTAGGCGCTTACAAGTATCTCGTCACATATAACCTCTTTGGTCGTATCAATTATGCCAGATATATAGGGGAATCCTTTGCTTGAAAAAGAAGGAATAAGAAGAGGAGTATCAACAATATTGCCATCATTTAAATAAAGATGTCGCCGCTTAGCTAGCATCCCAAGGCCTTCCTGTCTCTACACGATGCACATCTTCCACACGGATAATCTGATCCTAACTCGCAACTATATGTAAGTTCTATGGGAATTTTTGTTGACAAAAAATATTGATAAATATCATTTTTTGTCCATTTAAGAAAAGGTGCCTGAATATTGACGCATCCATTTGTGTATTCATTTACTAGTTTGTTAATTCTGTCAAAAAAAATAGCAGAACAGTCATAATACGTTGTTCCAGCATGAATGCCAAGACTGATTGATCCATTTGTTATTCGTGAAAAAAAGATTGCTGAAAAAATGAAAAAAGCATTCCTTCCGATCAATTCTCCCGTAGAAAATGTTTGGGTAGTCTCGAGGTTGTATTTAGTCAGATGGATTCCAAGATGGTCTGCAATATTTTTAGAAGCTATTTCTTCTTTAGCTGAAGCAGCTTGGCCGTAACTAAAGAAAATAGCTTCTACTAGAAAGTCTGCCTGTTGATAAAAGTGAGCACAAGCTGAAGAATCGATTCCTCCGCTCAACAAGACATAAACTTTTTTCATATTTTTTCTGTATTAAATTTTATACAAAAATGTATATCATGAGATCAACGGTAACAGTTTGTCGATTTTTAAGCAAGATCGCTTTTAGTCGTTTTTCATTGATGCGGACGGGCTGTATTAAATAATATAATCATATCAGCATGTTGATTTGCTAGCTGGTTTATGGAAATCGTATCATCACTGACATACAGGCTACCCCGCACTCAGGAAAGAATGATACTCTAATCATTGAAGATTGAATTTAGCATACTTAAATAACACACTATTTACTTTCTCTTATCCTCCCCAACGTCCGATTTTCTTCTACCCAGAGTAAAAACCCCTTGACCTCCCCGTACCAAATCCGTACTTACCCCGAGCCAACGACGCGCCAACGAAGCCAACGGTTTTGGCCCCCAACTTTTTCTTGGGAACGAAAGATTTGGGGTTGACTTCGGGACGAGTTTGGGGCATTTAGCCTGTTCCCTGATTCTGTTTATAGGACCGTAGCTTAGAGGGAGATCGCTTGCTTGACACAGTAGAAGCGTGATTTAACCCCCTAAAATCCTTCTAAAAGCCCCTGTGAAAAAGTGATCTCGTTGGCGAGTAGCCAACGGGATTTTTTGTTTTTTATAGGTCAGTTCTCGATCTCGTTGGCGCATCTGTGGTCCGTCTGTGGCGGTGGTTGTCAACGGCAGCGATAGCCTAGAATGAAAAAACGGGACGTCACGTATGATGAGGCGGCCCGTTTTTAATGGTATATGCAGTCAAATATGTCAGTTAAGCAATTTTTGCAATTGATCCGCTATGTATGAGGATAATGGGAACGCAGCTTCTCTAGCTTGTTGGGCTGCTATGAGGACATCTTCTTTTGTTGTTAGTTTCCAGCCATATTTGTTTAAATAAATATCGTCATAATAACGAAATCCTAGTTTTATCATTTCCTGATCTCTTTTTTCATCTCCATAGGGAGGACCATTAAATGCTTTTTTAAAATCAATTAATGCCTGCAAGTATTTTTCATCATAGAAATCGGCACTGGCCTTGTGTTGAAAAATTTGTACAATGCCAGCTGCTTGAAGTGCCCACTTCTCTTGAAAGCCAAAAGCTTTTGCGGTTGCGCCAAAGTTAAAATTGCCAAAATCTTCATATTCGCGACTTCTGCGCTTATAGTCCCATGCTCCTTTCGGTTTGACCATATCTATAAACCAAAAAGGGTTGAAACTCTCTCTCGCCTTAGTTATATTCTCGTCAATGTTTGCGTCTGCTGGATGTGCAGGAATTTTAAGTGGCGGAAGGTTTGGATCGATAAATCCATCTCTCTCGTCCTTATTGCCAATAGTGCCATAGCGTATCTTCATTATTTTGTTTTGAATGGCATAGAATGTACTTATCTCAAGTAATGATTCTGAAAGGGAGTCCATCTCTTGGGTTTCGGTGTCTTCAGTGCTTACATAATTATCTCTTGGCATGGCCGTCTCCTTTTTTTATTGTTTGACAATGTTTTCCTGTTTTTATAAGTACATGAGTTGTTCGTTGTGTCAACCGATTTTATCAAGCATCTATAAATTCTGTATAGCTTTTTGAAATTCTTGAAAAATATTACCCCCCTCTCCGTAGTCAATGAAGGCGATCGATCTTACTCCCCGTTCCATGCGCGATGTTGCACTAAAGCGTTGCAGGCAGGCACTTGTCTGGACACTTTGCATTGAGTGCCTCTCATGGCCACTTCGCTATTATAAATTTATAATATATTCTCACTTGCCGCCAATATTCTACGAATGGGGACCTCTGCTTTTTTTTATTGCTGTCATTGCTACAGAAGTGTATGCTCTGTATCTGCCCATACGGTATTTTAAAATGATACAAATTCGCTCACTATATCCATTGGCTATTATTGTTATTTCACATTTTATTATCAGTCATACGAGCCCAAGTAATATTAATATTATGTCATATTACTCTTTATTTAGAAAAGAGCGTGAATATATTGCGACATCTTATTGTGACGGAAAACTGGCACTCGCACATGGTGAGTGTGACCGATGCGTACAATTGCCTGAAAAATGGAAATATCTTTCTCTCATGAGTGACCATGTTGAGATTGAATGCGATACAATGAGACCTCAAGCCCTATTTTATACACAATGGGGGTTTTTTAGCTATTGGGAAGCGCTTTTGTACCGATTTGATGGCAGCTACCCTGATGACCCTCTTATTCTCAAGTCATATAAGATAACAAGACTTAATGACCATTGGTTTTACATTATACACTGACGATGTGGTCGAAAAATAATGTACAGCTGCAAGAAAAGAATGCATTTTTTAAGAAATGGTCTTTCTATCTCCATTGACGTGGGCTGTGCTGCTCAAAAACGAAGGAAACAGCATTTTTGGTCCTTCCCCGTGGTCAAAATCGCAGACTCCTGCCATCGGGACTGGTGAAATTGACTGAAAATCCGCTTTTTCTATGAAATTCCCAATGATTTCGCTCCAAAATAGCTGACATGGACGTGAAAAGCATAGGACCCTGTGAGTTTTGACCTCCGAAAAATCGTGTAAAAAGCACTTTTCCGGTCTGTGCAGCTTCCTGCATTTTTTATCTCACCGTGATCATTTGATTTTTATAGAAACGGCAGCGCCAGAGTTCTTCCCGACGTATCCCCAAAGTGATGGCTTCCGCCTCAACAGGCCAGCAGCGTCACTGGCTCTGCTCCCGGGCGCTGGTGGCAACCACGCACACACCAGTTAAAAACAGTGAACCACCGGGTAGGGCGGTCCACCTTTAATCTATAAATTATACCAAGATGTTACACGAGATTGTCAAATAAAGCGATCTTTACAAGCATATCCAACCCGATGATCTTGACAATCCATGCTTCACCTACAGTCCAATCTCGTTCCATGGCGAGCTTTCTTTGCTTTTTGATCATGTCAATGTTTTCTTTGAATTGTTCTGGACTGTATAAGACACGATAATGCTCATAGATTTCTTTGTTGCATTTTTCACATAGAAAGTCGCAGCGACATTTATAGCTTGGATAAAATAGATGCGCTTTATCCCATAGGCATTGCTTCTTCATGGTTTTATCCTTGTTTCGCATTTGGCAAATGAAAGGCGAGATATTTTGGCTAGAGACTCCTCGCCTTTCCTGAGATTTTGCCCAATGGGAGTACCAGTGGGGGGCTTTAGAAAAACGTCCCAGGAGGGGCCCGGTAGAGGGCAGGGGAGGGGTGCCCGGGGGAAAAGTCCAAGCCCAAATATCCCCAGGGGAGGGGCTTCGACTGTTTTCTTAAAGAAACTACTTAAATTTTAGCTAGTTCTAAAATGCAGGTTCCTTCACTTTTTGATTTTCAGCAGATTGTGCAGTGAAATCGGTCTGGTTAGAGCACCATCAGCGACATAGCGGCCAGCTAAGTCTTTCCTTGGAATCTCGGTAAAAGAGCGTGATTTTGCTGGAATCTGCGAGAAAGTGGGGTGTCGGGCCGCAGGACTCTGCGAATTTTCAGCCCCGATCAGTGCCAATGCCCCTGAAACAGCCCGATCCCTGGTCCTGGAGGAGGGTAGGGCAGGTGAAGTGACGTATCTAACCGTAATAGCATAACTATCACAAATACGCGGTTTCCCGCGTTTTTGCTAAGACCATATTTCCCCAATTTTTTCTCTTCGAAGGAATTACATCTTTTGCCGTTAAAAATGATTAATCAGCTTTCACACAACTTCTGTTGACATCCTTTGTTTTTGAGATAGGGTTTGTCTTGAACAAATCGACATCAAAACCGAAAGGAGTTTTTACCCATGCCTATCGCATCGAAATTCGACGCTATGAAACTTCGCACCATGATCACCGAAGGTAAAACCGCTCAGCAAATCATGGATGCCTTCGATATCCCCAAGACCACCCTGAAAAATCATCTCACGAAGCTGATGACGCTGGATGAGAAGTTCTACAAGATCGAAGGGATGGATGCTCGTGTGGCATCTGGAAGCGTGAAGTTCTCGAAGAATGGTCTCCGCCTGTCCTTGACTCTCCTGGCCAACTACGGCTTCAAGCAGGGCGACGAGTTCAAGGTCTCCTGTCTGGAAGAGGGGAAAATTGTTTTGGAGAAGAAAAAATAACTAGCTGGATTGATTGGGAATAGTTGCGCGTTATGCCCCACGTCGTCCTGTGAAGAGGGGTGACGTGGGTTTTTCTATTGTGGATATGATGGCAGGGTTAATGCCTATGCTTCATTGCTGCTATATACTAAAGAAATTTTTTTGCGTAACATAGTGTAATTTTGTAAGTTCGTCCAAGTATCCAGCTTTAATTTATAGGAAATAATGCTAATTGCTTTCATGCTTTCACGTTTCCAGCGACGACCTTATTTCTTCCTGAGTTTTTTGCTTCATATAATGATTTGTCGGCAAAACGCATAACATCGGAAAGATTTTGACCATTTTTTCGTTCAACTATTCCAATGGATACCGTGAATGAAATGTTGCCATTAGGTCCATCGACCTCTAATTGAGCTAAAATTTGTCTTAGTCGTTCAGCGACTTGTGTTGCTGCTTCTAAAGTTGTCTCTGGTAAAATCGCAGCGAATTCTTCACCTCCAACCCTTCCAAATACATCTGACTTGCGAAATAATTTTCGACATGCTGCAGAAAGAACTCTGAGGACATCATCACCAATGGCATGTCCATAGGTATCATTAATGTTCTTAAAATGATCAATGTCAAGCATAAGAAAAGACACAGGTTTGTCATGACGTTCTGAACGAATAATTTCCTCTTCTGCTCTCTCCAGGAAGCGATGGAGGTTGTTTGCGCCAGTAAGGGCGTCAGTTGTGGCTAAATGGTTTAATTGTAATTCTAATTGTTTTCGTGTTGTGATGTCGTCAAGAATTATCAACATTCCAGAAAATTTACCTGACACATCTAGCATGCGGGCAAAAAACACATCGAAATATTGATTTACACCGTTTGAATCGGTTCTTATCTCTAATCTGTTTGAAAGATCATCTCCTTTAGAAAACAAACTCGCATCTTCTTTTAGCCACGGCAAATAACTTTCAAAGGGCTTGCGAAGCCCCTTAGCTTTTCTATCTATAGTACTGTGTCCCTCGGAATAATACATTTCCCCTGAATCTCCGCCTAGGCCTAGGAAATGGGCGGCTGAAAGGTTCATACTGTCCAGCAAACCATCTTCATCCACGAGAAATACAGGGCGAGGAGTGCTCTCAAACACGGTGAGATATTTATTTTTTTCATTAGATAAGCGACGATTTGCCTTCTCTAGTCTAGAAATATGTTCGGAGTTATCTGTCGTTATCCACTCAGTGCATAAAGCAATCTCAAAGCGATCGAAGCTCCTTAAGATAAAGTGGGTCCATGGCTGTTTAAACTCTTGAGGACCTTTTTCGATGATCAAATCAATGTAAGTATCACGATAATACTTAAGAAGTCCAAGAAACATACTCATGCTGATGCCGCGCTCATGATGTCGCTTGGCTTCAAGTCTTCCAAATTCAGTAACTGGATCTGAAATATAGTTTTCATCAGGGGTAAATTGAGGTTCCTTTACTCCAAACCGAATAGACATACATAGAGAATTTGTTAAACCAAGTATAGACATATGCCAGGCTTCAAGTAGTGTTGAAGTATATTTTGTAAAATTATGAAGTTTAGCGTATGAAAGAATGCGCTCCATAAGCCACTTCTCATTATCTTGCAATAGCTGTTGGAGTAGGTCCATGATATATTTCCAAAATGGAATGAAAATGCTAGTTCTCTGCAAGCAATTTGCTTAAATCGTTCTTAAAACAGATATAGAATGCGATGATTGTTGAGTTGTATTCTAGTTAGTAACGTAAAACACTGTTTGTTTGCAATACTTCGTTATTTATTTCAAGCATAACTCCAAAAAAAATATATAATATGCTGAAATAACTAACTATTCATATTCTCCCACCTTCCCCAACGTCCGATTTTCTTCTACCCAGAGTAAAAACCCCTTGACCTCCCCAGGTCAAATCCGTACTTACCCCGAGCCAACGACGCGCCAACGAAGCCAACGGTTTTGGCCCCCAACTTTTTCTTGGGAACGAAAGATTTGGGGTTGACTTCGGGACGAGTTTGGGGCATTTAGCCTGTTCCCTGATTCTGTTTATAGGACCGTAGCTCAGGGGGAGAGCGCTTGCTTGACACAAATAAGCTTTGCTATACAAGTAGTTAAGTTTATTTGCCCCTCCCTGCCTTCCCGTATACATCTGTACCTTTTCGTACCCGGTCGTACCTTTCTGTATACTCCCCGCCTTCTTTTTCCCTTCCCAGGTTAAGATCCTTATATTTCGTTCTTGAGGATGTTAGCCACTTCAGTATCGCTAATACCCAAGTACCGCATCGTTACAGCAGGCGAAGAATGATTGAATCGCTTGCATAAGACTTCAAATCCTACGCCAAATTTCGTCCTTTGGATGTATCCAAAGGTCTTTCTTAACGTATGCGCTCCGTAATTTCCAGGCAGATTGATCGTCTTACACCACTTCTTGATCAATCTATTGACAGCTTGGATTGTTAGTGGTGTATTTCCTTTTCTTGATTTAAAAAGAAAGTCGTCTGCATGAAGTGATTCATAATCAAGGTAAGATTGAAATATTTTGTATGCTGATTTGTTAAGTGTGATGTAGTTGGTTTTTCCTGTTTTCGATTCTTTGATGTGGATAAGCTCATTTGGTTTGGTTTGGCTCAAGTCTGATACCTTGAGTTTGAGCAAGTCTCCTGTCCTCAATCCGTTATTGATGCCTAAAACAAAGAGAAAAAGATTTCGTTTCTCGTTAGACAATAGCTTTTTTATGCTTTCGATTGATTCAATTGATTTAATTGGATCGACTGTAGCTTTTGAGCCTCGAAATAATCCGTTGCGTCCTTGTCGATTCATGGCAACATCGAATGTCAAGTTTGTTTGTCTTAGGCTATCAAAGTTGACATTCAAAATAAACTTAAAGTAGCATAATCTTCTAAGGTAATAATAATGTTAGCTGTTTTGTTTGAATGTCAAGTTTTTGCTAAAAGTTGACATTATTCAGATTGAATTGAATCTATAGATAAGGTTCGTTCTGCTGCTTATGGTGAAGAAATCTTTTCTGGCTGATGGGCGATCCCTGTGGTGGTAGTGATCGAGCAGGATGAACATTACAAAAAATTTATTTTTGTTTACGCTGCCTGGGTGTCGTAGTAAACTTGGCCCGAATAGGGCGCGCTTGTCCAGATGGAAGGTCGCTATGGGTAGCATGGCAAACGAAGGAAGGCGCTGGCTGCATTTGGCCAGGAAAGGGAAGGTTCCCATCACCTGATCCGTGGAAAGCTCCCCAGGCGGCATTTTAGGGCCGTTTCCAGGCTGCCAGCTGGTTCAGGCCGAAAACGAGGCTTTCTGGCCGTTTTTCGGGCAGTTTGGCCTGAAAGGGTAGGGGAGCTGGTTTTCGTCGCCATACGGCCAAGTGAGCGCAGGGCAGAATTTTTCGGTAGTCCTGGGAGAGAGGGGGGCACAAGGTAAAGTGCCTTGCGGCAGAAGGGTTTTCGCCAAGCTCCCCGCGCAACTCCCGGCCTGATCCTGCCGAAAATTTTCGGGCGCGCGCGAAAACGGGACTTTTGCCCCCATAAATACGGATAACCTTAAGAGCAACTACCCCTTCTTCTTTCATTTCTTCTTCAACTTCATCTCTTCTTACAACATCTCTCTACAATCATCTCAAAAATAATTAAAAACTTCTTATCCTCTACATTCAAAAAACTATAAAAACAATTATGGACTTAAAAAGCCAACAATCAAAACAACAATAAAAGAAAAAATCAAAAATACAATCGAACAAATAATGCAGATTAAAAAACTGGACTTTTGATCCTATAAATACACATAACACGAAAACAACAACTTCATATTACTTCATCTTTTTTAAATTTATCCTAACATTTATCAAACTTTTATCCAACTCTTATCAACTTTCTATCTAATTCAATCTATATTCAATAGATTAAACATTTTATCTCATATTAGCAAAAAAACTTTTATCTACTTATTAAAATCAATATTCACCAAATTCAGCCCATCTTCAGTTCAATTCAATCTACAATTAATAAAGCAAAAAATCATATAAATATTAATAAAAAACAATATACTGATTATAAAATATTCGAACTAAAAATCTGCAAAAATATTTCTATCTACAACAATATTTTTCGTCTTACTAAACTGAATTTTCATTATATCACATAGCTAAAACAAAAAAACAATAGTCCTTAAAAACACTATTCATTATTTCAAAATTTCTTATTCATACCTCCATCTTTTAAGATTTAACAAAAATTAGCCAACATTATTAAGTATCAATTTAAATAAATTCTCTCACTTCAAATTCGTATTATTTCTAAGCTACATAACAAATCATTTTTTCTACTAATAAATTAAACCATCTGCCTACAACAATCTCAAATTAAAAATTACACCATAAAAACGGTACTTTTGTTCCTATAAATACAAATAACAGAGGTTAAAAACAAAAAATCTTAAAATTTTTCTATTCTAATGATAATTTCTATCTAACCAATAAAATGTTGTACAAAAAAGAGGTGAAGTTTGATTCACCTCTTTTTTGTGTGCTTTAGCACATCTGTAACAAATCAATCAAATCTTTTGTAGTATTTGGAATAGATGTTAAGTTCTCTCAATATTGCATTTATTGTATTTCTTTCTTTGTAGTATTGGTTCACTTGATCGTTATGGTAATCATTTCTAATCCTGTCCTTTTCGTATCTTTCTAACTTTTCATCCGTTATTTCCGTTCTTAAAATAGTTACTACTTTATACATCATAGAGTAGCTTTCAATATTTCCTTTAAGAACACTGTAAAATCTTTTAGAATTTACTGCAAAGTCTTCATTTTCACAGTTAATGCTGGTGAAATTTTTCATGATATCGCTTGCATTTAAGTTGTAAAAAGCTAAATATTGCCTACATTTTGCTAAGTAATCCAGTTGCCACTTTAAATTTTTAGTAAGCTCTAGCTCTTCAATATAGTCTATGTTAACTTTGCTAGAAAAGTACTTGATTGCATCGGTAAATTTTTTCTTAGGGTTCTTTGCTAGATAGAGCGAAAATATATCGCCTTTAAAGCTACAAGTGCATGATCCAGATTTGCAATGGCATAATCCGACAGTGGTATCTTCAAAGACAGAAAATGAATCATGGCCACAAAGAGGGCAGGTATAATTGCCGCTTTTGTTTTTAATCCCAGTATCTAAATCTGATAAGTAGTCAATCAAGGAGTATTTGCTGTTTATCTTGTCTATTAAGTTTTTATAAGAATCGTTAAGCATGTTGCATACTCCTTGTGTCATCTGGCAGGATTGGTCTAGGATAAACTCGGCTGATTGTTTAGTTTAAATTGTCAGTATATCTGTGTATAATCTGTTACATTCTAATACATTTTGAACAATATGGTAACATGCAAGAGTATTTCAATGTAGCTCAAGCAGCTAGGTACTGCGGATATTCGCCTCGGTATTTTGCTCGCATTGCCTTTGCTACCAAGATACCAAAGTATGGTCTTAGAAAGAATAGATTTAAAAGATCTGATCTTGATTTATGGATGGTGGATTCGAGTCGCTTTTGTAGTAGGGAGCAAAGTTCTAAAGAAGGTTTTCGGCGTGTGGAGTTATGAGCGTAGGCTGTACACATACTGGCAATTGGTATGTTCAGTATCGTGTGCCGGGTTTGGTGTCTCCTCGTAAGGAGTACTTCGGAAAGGGTGAAGCAGGGATGAATTACGCGGCAAAAAGGGCGGATGAAATCAAAAGTGGCCATGTGTTCACCATAGCGTCTTTAAAGGGAAAAACGCTGTATCTTGACGAACTAGCACAAGTCTATTTGGATTTTCTGAAAAGTCAAGGGAAAAATGAGTCTTGGCGAAAGAGCATTGCATCACTCGTCAACAATCACTTCTTGCCTGTATTAAGTTATTGCCCGGTAGATCAACTTTCATTTCAAGATGTCATGCTGGTCGCTAATCGTTTTTCTTTAAAATCAATTGCAACAAGAAATCGTTATTTAGAGTGTTTACGAACAATACTGAACTTTGGCATTAATCAAGGATTGACGACGAATAATCCAATGAGGACATGGAAAAAGGCAAGAGAGCCTAAACGGGAGTTTAAGCTTACGTTTGATGACTTGCAACGTATTTTGGATAAAGCGCAACCACATCTTAAATGGGCACTGGAAGTTCTATGGGAACTAGGCACTCGTCCAGGGAATTCTGAACTGTTCAGGATCAAATGGGAAGATATCGACTATGACGGGGATGTTATTCGAATACGAGGCACAAAGACGCAAACTTCAGATAGATTGATACCACTAACGGAATATTTCAAGACTAGGCTTTTGGAAAGGCAGAATCAAGCGCAGAGTGAGTATGTGATTGAGTACAATGGGCATAAGGTGACTAACGTAAAGCGTTCTTTTCGGTCTGCGTTGAAAGAGGCTGGTATTTCGTATCCAGTCCGCTTGTATGACGTAAGGCATCTGTTCGCGTCAACCATGCTGGCGAATGGGGCGGATTTGAAGGCGGTGTCGAAGCTCTTAGGACACAGCACGACGCGTATGACGGCTGACGTCTACTACCATGAGCTTAAGGGCGAAAAAAAGCGAGCCCTGCTTTGCAAGGCTCGCCTTCTTTGATGTCGCTAGTTTACTGTAGTGTCATTGTGCTTGTAGGTTGTTCAGAGCCGAAGAAGGCATCAATCAGATCGTCTCTTTTCTTCTGTAGGTCTAGCTGATGTTGTCTTGCAACGGAATCTTGATATCTTAGCCATTCTATCTCTTTGAATGGTATTAGTTTGACATGCTCAGTTTTATTCCCACCAAGAGATATAGTGATTTCTTTGCCCTTATTGTAATAAATATGTGCAAAGTAGTCTCTAGGCTTGTATGCACGCATTTCATTGCTATAATATGTTAATTTATAAGGGTGATGGCGTTTACCTATATGTTTATCTGTGTAGCCATGTAGGTGGTTAACGACTTTCATACAAGTACTTCTTTGAAGTAGTATGTTTAAAAAAGGTGTATTTTCTTTTTTAATAAGCATACGTGCGTACACAATGGCGTCCTTCGGCTTCATCTTCTTCAGCGTTTTAAGTTCCTGTGGATATTTTATGTTTTCGTTGAATGTCATGTTTACTATAAAACATTCATTATTAAAATACGCAAGCAGTTTGATGTTTTCTTTCGAAAGAAATGTTTCCATTTAATTTCTCCTTAATTTTGATTTTTGAATAGATTAATTGTTGGTTCGCCATAAAGACGCATTGCAATTTGTTGTCACTGGTTGATAGTGTTGGTTGTTTGTTCTGATTGTTTCTAATAGATGTTCATTTCCTCCTTGTCTTGATAGGTTTGCCCAATGGAACGGTTTGAGTCAGGTGTCATGCTGCTCCTCATCTGCCTCTGCCAACTGTCCACCCAGGCCATGAGTGTGCTGAGTGGTGAACCCGGATACGAGCCTGATTGACGGCGCGGGCCGAGTCGCGCTCGCGGGCCGGGCTATGAGGATCAGCTTGCCCGATTTTTCCTGAGCGTAAATAAACATTTGGCAACTTTTTTGGCCCAAGATCAAAATAAATTTAACTATGCGAAAATTCAGTAGTTTTAAGTATGTGCTGGTTCGAAAAGAAGGGGGACGAGCTGTCTGGGTAGAGCTCGCAGGCGAGGGGACTTCGATGTTGCCGATGGCAGGAACAACCGACAACCATGCCGAGGAACGAAATTCCTCATTTCAATAAATCCTATTGACAACAGGTTCACTTGATGTTTCAAGGAAACTTATTGATTGCAAGAACCACTAGCAATGAGGTATTTTCTTATGGCTATGAAATTTTTCACAGAAGAGATAGTGCCTTATGTTCCTTCAATTAAAGGAGCGACTGTTTCAATTTCTATGCGACGTGGGCAGGTAACATTTTCGAAAGAGGCTTCTGATATGATGGGCATTCAAACAGGTCAGACATATATTTCGATTGGATACGATGGGGATACAAAGACTCTTGGGTTCAAAGTTTATGATAAAGATGACATTGGAAGGGCTGAAGTAAAAGATTTGACTATTCCTGCAACAAAAGCAATTGTAAATGCTATCTATATTGGTTCTTTGCTTGAAAAGATTCCTGCAATACCAACGGATGGTTCACACAAATTTAAAGTTATCAAAGGTGAAGATGGGATTTTCTGCGTTGATTTGACAAAAGGAAAGAAGAATCCAAAGGCAAAGTCAAAAGCAAAAGCAAAATCTGCTTAGATTTTAAAACGTCAAAGCAAAGAAAGCCCACGTCAACCAATTTTTCTGGAAGACGTGGGCTCACTTTTATTCTTAGAGAGTTAAGGTTGATTTCTTCTGTTACCACTTTCCTTCTGATTTTGGGAGTAGGGTGCTCAATTTGCTGGGGTGAGACTTTTTGATTTCCCACATAAGTGAATAGTTATCCTAAAATTCTGCATAAAACTCCCACTATGCGTCTTTTGGTGGTTACTGATGCTGACCAGAGGAAGAGGATTGTGCGGACCAACCGCATTTTTCACAGGTTGAACCATCTGTTTCATGGCGAGCAAAACAATTTGGACAAATTTTGATTGTTTTTGTCGTTCTATTTGCTTTGTCATGCATAGATATTTCTAGCCAATAGATTGGTGGTTGCATTCTTTCTTGGATTATATTCTTTATAAGAGTCTTATGTCTTTTAGAAATAAATCTTAAAATATAATAAATTAAAATAAAAAATGCAATCAGTGCTAGTGATGCTATGATGATATTCTTCATTGTAACTCACTCCAAATGTTTTAAATATTAAGTTATGAATTTTCGTACATAGCCTGAATCATTTTGTCTTTTCCAAAATAATCACATCCACTGTCAAAGTATTTAATAGCTTTCGCTTCTTTGCCAGATTTAAATAAATTCCAAATTTCTTTAGCCAATTTGTCAGAGGTAGTGAATACTTCAAGTAAATCTTCATTTGACATTATTTTATCTCCTTTGTTTATTTCTAAGGAGATTTTAAAAACGTACACATAAAAGGAAACTAAATATTTTATTGATCATGTTTTGATTTAGCCAAGCAGCTCGCTTGCCTCCTCATGCCCAAGGGGATCTGAGTGCCGAACGGGCAGGGCGCGTTGTACGTGTAGGTAATTTACTTCCTATTTTCAAGAACAAAAAAGTATTCTGTCTGGTTCGTACCCTCGGCGCAAAACCGTATTGAATTGCTGGGGGATACGATGGAAAATATTCACCTCGCCTTTGGCAACTACCTGCAAAAGCTCAGAAAAAAGAAACAACTTACCCAGCTTCAGCTTGCTGAGAAAAGCGGATTGTCGCTCAAGCACCTGGGAGAGATTGAACGGGGAAGGGGAAACCCGAGCCTTGAATCCTTAAATAGTCTGGCAGAATCCCTTGATGTGACTCTTCCAGAATTGTTCTCGTTTCAAGTGCAAGAAGTTTCTAGAAAAGAAGATGCTTCATCTAAGTTGATTGAATCTATTAAGGCTACTTCATCGAAGAATACAGTAATACTTATGAACATTTTAAAAGAACTTGAAAACTACAATGAATAGTCTTTTGCTTCATTGGTGACAGCTTTAGCCTGTGAGTTTTTCTGGCAAAGTTTTTTGTTTAAGTTATGTCTTTAGGTGAATAGATATCAAAAATAATATTGATCTTTGCGTAAAAGTTTTTAGAAAGTTCTAAGCCAATTTGGGCGCATGCTTGTGGTGTTACCCCTTCAGTTTCAATGGATATTCTATCCATGATCCTGAAGAGTTGTTCAACTGGATGAAAAGTAGCAATGATTTCATCCTTCATTTCTATGAAATCAGGGGATTCATGGTCTTGCATTCTTTGTCTCTCCTGTCCTACAGAGTGGTAGTTGCCCAGGTTGGCAAGGTGCTGGGTTTTGTCCTTGATGACTTGGGACACTTTCTTTTAAGCAGGATATATCCAATGATGACAGGAAGATACCATTAAGCCAGCAGGCATGCAATTTTTTCTGACGTATTTCTGGAGACTTAAGCTGGGTGAGCCAGGGAAGGCCAGGAGACCTTGTGGGGAGTAGGGATAGAGCCTATTGGAAACAGGGCTGAAGTGAAGAGGCGAAGAGCCTGGTGCTCCGAAGTTTGGGAAGAACGGAATCCATCTGAGCGCAGCCCTGTTGAAGTCCTACGGGTTCAATGAAGGGGATAGCTTTGAGTTCTCTGCCCCTGAGGCTGGGAAGATTGTGTTGGAGAAAAAGTAGCTATATTTCGTATGGTTGTGTTGAAAGGCCCACGTCGTCCAAGAAAATAGGTTGGCGTGGGTCTTTTGTTTTACTCGTGAAGTGGATATAGAGAATCAAAGCGTATAGCATGAATACGCGAAGGCTTTCGTTTATATGACTGATGCATTGAATCAGATGTCTGACAAATATTGTTCAGAAGCAGCTAATCTATTTGTTGGCAAAAACAGCAGCTATTTTATTCCAATTTTTGCGAGATTTTCAAAACTTGAAAAGCAAAGTCTTCATAATTTCTTCGGAAAATTTATCTCATTTAACTGGAGTGCTTTTCTTGTTACTTTTATTGGGCCATTTCCGTTTTATTTTATCTACAGAAAAATGTGGGGTGTTTCTATAGTATTTTTTATTTTATGTAAAATATGTACAACGTTAATAATTGCTAGAATATTTCCTCTGGCAGGCTATTCTTATCTTGTTGTATATTCAATGATTTCATTGTGTTTTTCAAATTATTTGTATTATTTGCGATTTAAGAAGAATACGTTGAAATTAAAAAAAGATGCTACCAAAAAATCCTCTTGCGGGGTGTCATATTTTGCTCCTGTCGTTGCGATTCTAGTATATTTATTGTTTTCGATTTGTGTTGATTTTTATTTAATAAAATTTAAAATTATTTCTACGAGTTAATTGTGAGATCATTACATGCTGGTCTCCGTCTGTCCCCGACGCTCCTGGCCAACTACGGCTTCAAGCAGGGCGATGAGTTCAAGGTCTCCTGTCTGGAAGAGGGGAAGATCGTGCTGGAGAAGAAGTAGCTAGCTAACTGGATTTTTTGGAATAGTTGCGAAAATGGCCCACGTCGTCCTGTGAAAAGAGGTGACGTGGGGCTTTGGCGATGGAGTGCTTAAATGAGTTTAAAAATTATATTTTTACTATGTTTTTCACTTTGTATCCCTGTTTTTGTTATTTTGTTGTATATATATTCTGCCTACACAAATAAGAACGATTTAGAGTTGAAGGAGATGCTTGCAGAAGCGAATTCAGCAGGCAGAAATATCGACGAAGTTTTTATTTTAGAAAAAAGCTATGCCGCTATTTGTTTTATGTGTATAATGCCGTTATTCTCTGTTGGATTTATGTCGGCACTATTGTTTTTTGACCATGGATTTTGGAAGATGTTCATGTATGTATCTGCACTTATTGCGTTTATGATTGGATCTGTGTCAGCTTTTTGTGACTACTTTCTTTCGATGATTGTTATTTCAAAGTGTCGTATGTATGTTAGATGTCTTAAAACGTTATATAGACCAGTTGTTGTTGCGCTTGATGGGAGGTATCGTTACGAAGCTATTCATGCTGGAATGTTTGGGCTCTACATGACAAGATATACAGTCAGTATTTCCATGCCTTCTGGATCGTATGTCGTTATAAACGTAAATAATAAAAAACAATTACGTGATGTGCTTAATCGTACAAACTCTACTTCAGGGGTGGCGGAGGTTGAAGGTGCTGTGCCTATATGAGAAGTGTGATCTTCGTGGAATAGACATTAACCGTACTGGCATTTCTAATTAACATGCTGAAATAATTAACTACTCATCTTCCACCATCACCGTTAACGCCCGTTTCTCTTTCCTCCGTGAAAAAAACCTTGAGGAGTACAAAACTGTCCAGGGGAGGGCAGTAAGATGCGAAATAAGGGGGTGTCCGGGGGGCGGGGCCGGGGTGGGGAAAAGTTTGGGTACAGCGCAGGGGTTTTTCTGAAAGAATGAAGATGAAGAAGCTCCGGAATTGGTATTTGTCGGAAAAACTAAAGTGAGTTATATATGCCTGATATTTCTGCTATAGCGGCAATGTTGTCAAGCATTAAAACCGCTAATGATTTGATAAATATTTTGAAGGATACAAATCAATCGTTTAAAGAAGCTGAGTGGAAAATGAAATAAGCAGATCTTTCTTTGACACTTTCCGATTTAAAGATATCAAGCTCTGAGATTAAAGACATGCTTCACGCAAAAGAAGACGAAATTAGAAGATTGACTAATGCTCTCGAGATTAAGGGAAAAGTTATTAAGTGTTATGATGCATATTATGATATTGCAGAGGACGGTAAAGCGTTCGGTGATCCATATTGTTTGAACTGTTGGGAATCATCTCATGTGCTGAGGCATTTGTCTAATATTCCTGGGTCAAGGAATAAGGAGTGTCCAGCTTGTAAGCATAAGTATGATAGCCGAAGAGTGCATACTCAGCCTATCGGTGAATATTAGAGAGTAGATAGCGAATAGTTGACCAGCGACGGTCTAGAATAACATAAAATTTTATCTAGACCTCAAAAACGTAGCTTCCTGCACTTTTTGCTGCAGAAGCCAGAGCCCCAAGGAAAAAGAAGCCTTGGGAATATATGGGATTGAGGCACTGATTATCCCGTGAGCGAGTACCTACTCAGTCTGGAAAGTCAATTTCGGTTGAGCGGCAAGAGGGACACACGAATCCAATGACGGCTATTGGGCCCGGGCCGACGGTGAGCTTGCCTTCGGTCTGCGCCGCTGCCTCCATACAAGCGTCGCAAAAGACTGTGCCGCAACGCTTGCATCTTGCCAGGTAAATGGGGAATTGCTTTTGGCAGAGGGGGCAATTTGAGAGCTTCATTGGATCTCCTTCACTGTAAGAGTCGTTCATTAAAAATAATTGAATTGTAAAACAGTTTACATTTGACGAATGTAAATCGGTGTTCCCACAACAATCTTCTGGATATTCTTCTGGCCTGCTCTCCTTATCTGGGGAAGGTAGGAAGAAAAGACACCAGCTCCGATTGCCAGTCCTTGAACTTTTGGAAGGCTGGCAAAAGATCCAACATAGGTTCTGATGATTGCCTGCCACGCGAAGCTAAGCGCTTCCGAAATTGAATCATCTTCTTTGGCCCCTTGAAAAACTTTCAAAATAGTTCCAATAGGATCAAGTGATGGGGATAATTCTTCTTTCGTTTCCGGTGGCATGCTGCCTATGCCATTTGTTGCCGATCCAGCTAACAGTAAAGCTGTATCCCCCCGCACTGATGCGACCCAATAACAGGATTCTCCTACGCGTCGTGCGCCTTTGCACTGAAATGAAAAAAAAATGTTCTGTGCATGCATTGGAAGGTCTTGAAATTCAGGTACAACATTTTGCGAAAGGATAGCTTTTTCAACATCCTTTAAGTCTCGTACCAATATTTCCTTCTTCTCAGTTGACATACTTGCTTCAAAAAAAGGAATCTTTAGTTTAAAAACAATATCTTTCAACTTGAATTTGTTTAGATCTTGTTTTAAAATTTTTATTTTATCATCAGATATGTACCAATATGCATCCATGGGCTGTCTCCTCTGCTGCAGACATCTAACGGATAAATGTTGAGCTATTTGCATTATGTACGATTATAATGGCTGCAATAGTATTACTGGGTACGGCTTGCCAAGGTGCATTTGCAGTAGGAGTGAATATTTTGTATAATTAGGCTGTTTCTCTATCTCTTCGAAATGCTCTGGCTCTTTATCTCTGTCAAATGGTTTATGAAACAATGATTGTAAAATATCCTGAAGCCATAATAAATTCCTGTTAAGAGTTTCACATGTGTAAAAGGATGTTCCTTGAAGGGAATTGAAAAGTTGAATTATTTGCCTCACTTCGGAGGGGGTAATATTCGACCTAAAATGAGGGCACATAAGCGTATTAATAATGTGACCAAGAGACATCTTTTGCCATACAAGGCATCTGAATAATTTTATAAATATATTGTCTGCTAATTCAGGAGAATTGCTGTCTTTAAAAGAAAGCAACTGTAATATATTGTTTCGTTTAATTTCATTTGTTGGAATAGAAAGTCCCGAGTTTCTGATTTTTGACATTAGTATATTTCCACCAGTCAAATATTCCCATCGCTTCTTGTAGTTTTCTTCGCCTATTTCATTAATATGCAAGGCTTCTGCATACATTGCCATAATTGCATCTTCATATATACCCATTGAGTCCATGAGTCCTATAAAGATTTCTGAATTCAACGGAACTGCATCAAGGACTTGGTCAATATCCCAAGCTCCTTTAACTCTGAATGGTGAGGATACAGGTATTAAATAGCGATTGTCTCTAACTCCGTAATAGGGAACAGCATTGGCGTGGCGCATATGCTTATTAATTTCCCAACTATCTTTTGCTCCATTGTGCTCAAGAGATGCGTTTATTGGTGGAATAAGAGGTTCATTGTCCCACAAATTGTTATCGTGAATGTCTAGTCTTAAAACATAATAGCGTTCCGTCAGTAGATGACGGCAAGAATAAACTTCAGCTTCAGCACCGTATGACATATGTTCTTCTATTTGAAAGAAACCAAAACTTTTTCCAACGTAATCTTCTGGACGTGCCATAAGTTTAGTCCCCGATCAGGCAACCGTTCACAGGATATTGACAATTTCTAGTTAATTCAGATAGTTATCGAATGATTATTGCAATGCCCGTGCGAACTGCCTCACTACCGAAGTGATCATGAACAGTCCCTGGCCGGTGTTGGGGTATGTTCATGTTTTGCACGGGGGGGAATCTAGTCCCTTCGGGAATGAGCCAGGATGTTCACGTACCAAAAGCAATGGGCTTGGATTTTGTGAAAACTAAGACAAAATATTCTTTCAGGAATTTGGTTGCAAGTTACAAATTCGGCTAGAAAATATACCAAAATGATAGACATTTTCTATTGCACTTGAAATATACATTGTTTAAGCATTCAGATCTGTCACTTTTTTTGTCAAAATCGTTCTCTCGGAGAAGACGACTTCCTGTTACCGTCAGTACAGTTCTAATGCAACTTCCTGTCATTTGAGTTTTAGTTATTATGTCAACCATAATAACATGCCGTATTCACAAACTTTTCCGTTCATAGCTCCCATCCTCACCTAGGTCTTCCCAAAACACAGCATCTTTCCCCAGAGTAAAAACCCCTTGACCTCCCCGTACCAAATCCGTACTTACCCCGAGCCAACGACGCGCCAACGAAGCCAACGGTTTTGGCCCCCAACTTTTTCTTGGGAACGAAAGATTTGGGGTTGACTTCGGGACGAGTTTGGGGCATTTAGCCTGTTCCCTGATTCTGTTTATAGGACCGTAGCTCAGGGGGAGAGCGCTTGCTTGACACACCACAAGCGTGACCTAACCCCCTAAAATCCTTCCATAAGCCCCTATCACAAAGTGATCTTGTTGGCGAAGTGCCAACGGGATCTTCCTCTATTTTTCGGTCTGAGAATCGGACATTGGTCCGTCGTTGGTCCGCCGTTGGCGAGTATTTCAACCACCAATAACAAGAAGAGACTCGTATTCATCAATATCTACTGTTAGTTATCAGTAGATTCCGAAAAGATTCTAAAAATGCGCTTGGGAGTGAAAGCTCAATTCCGTAGATGGTCAAGACTATTAGCTATTTTTTTTGTTACAAATATTCATCTAGTTAGTCTAATTAGCAATTAAAAATGCATTTGACTGATTCTCCAAAAAACCACAACAAATAATCATACATTTTGTTTATTTAATAAAATATATACGATATTATTATAATCCAATTCAATAAATTGTCTGTTTGTCATAAAATCTATGGCATCTTCAACACTTGAGTCATCACTATGAATAGATGTGGCTGATTTTAATTCTCCAAACTTGAGGGGGCCATCATGTCTACCTACGGACCAAAGGCGAAGTTGATTGTTTTGCACATCAAAAACCAAACGATAGGTTTTGTCAACACGACATTCATACAAAATATTATGTGGTTTAATTTTTGAAGTTTGTAGGCTTGGATGTCGTGGATTATCAGAAAGAAGTTTGAAAATTTTAAATAATTTTGTTTTCGTTTGACTCGTCAGCAAAGAAGCTTCCGTAATAAATGATGGCAAAAAAAGTAGAGTGCTTTTCATTCAAACATTACCGCCCAAAATAGATATTAAGACACGAAATAAAATGTAAAAAACGATACTTCCAAAGAGAATACCAAGTCACTGTCTCTAGTTTTTTTAACGAACTATCGTCGCTGGAGATGCTATCAGCCTCTGCTGATTTTCGCTGAAGAACTTTGATACTAGACGGCAACGAAAAACCTATGAATAGCTCACTTGGTATTGTTCCATTCGACAATACTTTTCCTAGAAAACTTGCTATTGCGGCTAAAATAAGAACGATAATTAGGTATACCTTTAAAGTTTTAAAAGGGTTTATTGCCGAACCTTTCCACATGCAATCACGCATTTGTAATGCTTCAAACAATATGTATCCGACAAGTGATGGAATACAAAAATATGTATTTAAAAAGCTCATTTTTTTCCTCTATTTTTTGATTTTTCTGTGACAAAATCAGTAAATTTATCTCTGCCATTAAGGATCAATGTTACCTTGTTTTCAGTAATTAAACTCCTCCCAATCAGACCTATACGCTCTGGGCACAAACGTTTACCTACTTTTGTAAGATATTCATCACACTTATCCGTACAAAATTTTGCCCAGCTTGTTTGCTCCCAATCTTTGATTGCAAATCCCAACAGTTGGACTAATGCCGTTTGTTCTGTTCGTTGCCCAAAAAGATGTAATTTAGGGTGCAGTAAATAGACTAATAAAAACTCACCCGTTTCTTTTCGCTGACTTATTTTTGGCTGTAAATCTTGTGAAATAATTCCTATTTCTCTAAATATTTCATAGCTTACCACAGATTCAAATGTTCCAGTATCAAAATGAATATTTAGGAAATTTGGGTTTCCTTTTCTTCCATTTACTTTAAAAGTCACTGTTGGATACCAGTGTGTATTTTCATTTTTCCCACACCCTGTCCAAGAAACATCTGCTGACTCAATTGGCTTATAAAATTCGAACGGAACAGCGTTGCGATCTTTTGAAATATTTAAAATCTCATCTTCAGTTAGTTTCAAGTTATACTCGGTTGCGCCATAATCTAAATCCATACACTTACAAATCATGACCCATTCATAGCCCATTGCCCATGCTCTATCTAAGAGATCTTTAGCCTTTGTGAATGCTTGGCGAAAAAGAGTATCTCTCTCACGACTAGACATGCTTTCATATTGATCCAAGGTTATTTCAAATGGATCAATTGAATTTACATCTAATCCTGAGCTGTATTTTTTTATAACTTCACCTGTGTCATAAGAATATAGATCGATAAGCTTCTGTAAAAATTTTTCATAAAATGAGTTGCTTCCATAGATTCCAAAACACTTATCTATTTCAAGGACAGGAGGATTGCCATGAAGATTACGTAATCCATCAATAAACATGGCCCTGTATAAAAAAGACGACAAAACAGCATATTTACAATTTGGCCTAATTTTGTATGATTCTATTATAAAATCAATACCGTTCTTATCTGATCCTGGCAATCTTAAATCAACTAAGATAATGTCATAGTCTTTACTTTTAATTTGCCGCAATGCGCTTTCGGTTGTCTTGCAAATATCTATTTCAAAATCATTTTCAATAAGCAATTGACGCAGCACTTCCAGCTCATTAATCTGATCGTCCAGCCAAAATAATTTTATCATAAAATTATCCTTTACAGCTAAAATAATTCAAAGGAAGCTCAACAAAAAATTTTGCGTACTGACCAAAAATTGAATCGACCCAAATTCGACCGCGATGTGCCTGTATGATTGTTTCACATATAGCAAGCCCCAAGCCTGAACCGAATTCGCCTTTGGTTGAAAATAGAAATTTAAAAATATGTGGTTTTACTGAGTCTTGAATGCCACGCCCATTGTCTTCAAATATAATAATAACTCTATCACTTTTTAACTCTGAGGATATTTTTATTTTTCGCCTTTCACGTTTGAATCTTTGTTTCAAAAAATATATTGAGTTGTCAAACAAATTCCAAAAAACACGCCTTATTTTTAGCTCATCTGCATAAATTTTTTGTGTTTTTACACTACAATCAATTATGATTTTGTGGTTATTCATCAAATCCTGCAAATCTAATACGACAGAATTAATGATACTTTTTATGTCAATCTTAGATAAATTAAGCTGATCTATTTTCCCTTGTCTTACGGTAATATTTAACATTGTTGAAGCTTTGTCAACAAGGGGTACAATTCTATCTGCAATATCGTGAGCAGATTCACCTTTTTTGTATTTTCGTTTAATATTTTCGATTTTATCCTGCACGACAAGCAATGTATTCAAAACATCATGCATGTTTTCCATTGCAAGAAGACCTGCTTCAATGATTGGAGAAGCTGCAATGAGTCGTTTTTTTATCAATTCTTGTTCTTCATTTCTCTGCATACTGTCTATCATAACACAAAATTTTTGAGTGAACGCTCGACAGACTTCACATTCAATAGATGTAAAAGCACTTTTACGACTTACGTAACAACCAACAACGCCCAATATCTTATTTTTAATTTCGAGCGGGACAAAATATGCTGATCCCCATTTTTTTGATCGAACAATTTTTTCTTGTGCTAAGCGTTTAATATCATATAAATCTAATTCTTTTTTATCCAACAAATCATCAATCAGTATTTCAGAACTTAATTCTGCACATTTCCCCGCAACCCCCTCCCCATATTCCATACTAAAACCTAATCCGGAGGCTTCTCCTGCGGTCGCAATAGTTTGGAGCTCAATTTTTCCAGTTTCAGCATCAACTACAAGCCGCCAAATAATTACAGCTTTGCATGACAACGCCGAAAGTAATGCTTCAGAGATAAAACAAGCTCCCTCTTCAAACGATTTAATTTCGCTAGCTTGTGGCTTCCCAAGCATTTCCAAGGCATTCTGCGTTAATATTTGATGCATGAACAGTGAAATAAAAGACGATGACATTTCAATACAATCTTCTGTAATTGTAGCACTTTTTTCATTACATATAGCCCAAACATATCCAATCGATCTACTAAAGACTCCTGAAATAGGTCTCGCTATAAATAAAAATTTATTTTTTAAGATTTTTTCACTAATATGTTTTTTTGTAGCTTCGTCGAGTATATTCCATTTAAGTTTTGATACTTTTGATGTTATCATCCCAACTGCATCATCAGATATAGTTCCGCTTGATTGTATTGCGGAAAAATCATAAATATCATTCCCTGCATCTGATCCAGTCTGTGGGACTATCCTCCCACCATAAACTAATCCATGAAATGGCGGGATAAAAAATCTACAAACCTCATTTACCAAATCACGTAGTTTGTCTCCAGTTTGAAGATTTTCTTTTTGTTGTGATAAAGTTTGGAGTATCAACTTTACATTATTTGCATACGTAAAATTTGCCATGACCTTATTCCACAAATTAACCCGGGTTGACTTGCTATGCTTGAAATACGTTCAGATCCTTATAACTCAAAAATTCTTTTACATATAAAGGCCTCCTAGCCTATTCCTCGTAAACGGTTTATTTTTAACTTGTAACATCCAAAAATATCTCATTATTTTTAAAATTACATGATCCTCTCATTGATTCTTTCTCAACCCCAAAAGGGCAAGCATCGCATATCAATACTTATTATCTTGTTTTGTTAATTCGATTATCTCTCTATGCTTGTCAAGTCTTTTGTTCGCCAGAGGCCGCTATAAAATAACTTATAATAACTAGCAGAAATTTCACGACTTTTCCCCTCCTTAATTGACCACCTACATCGGTATTGTCCGCCAAATTACCTATTGCCTCTCCGAAACAGATTGGCACCCCACCATTCTGATTTAGTATCATCGAAATTCAAGTAATAAAACAGAATACTTCTATAGTGACATGCCTAAGTATTTTTAACAAATGATACTTAATAATGATATTCCAAAAAAATGGAGGCGAGCTCTCTCTTCCAAGGATACTCGCCTCCTTTTGCATGAGATCATCATAATTCAATCATCGGAGGATACCTCCTGCAGAGATATCCCGCATTCAGGACTAAACCGCTAAACCCGGCAGCAGCCGGACAGCTCTTTCCTTTTCTCCCTCCATGTAGTGGTAGTAGGTATCCGCCGTCAGTTTCACGGTCGAATGCCCCATCATCTTGGACACAGCAGCCAGGTCAGCACCTCTGCTGAGCAGAGTGGTCGCAAACAGGTGCCGAAGATCGTACATACGAGTAGGGTAGGTGATTCCGGCTCGCTGACAGGCATGTTTGAATGCCTTTCGGATCGTCGTCAGCTTCCGTCCCATATACTCGATGACATACTCGGACTGGCTCGATGCCTTCTCCTCCTCCAGACGCTTCAGGAAGGAGGGATTGATCGGGACCGTCCGATAGGTCTTGGTTTTGGTAGCGTAGATACGTACGGTGCCGGCGGTGAAATCGATGTTCTCCCAACGTAGTGACAGGAGCTCCGATTCCCCCGGTCGAGTGCCCAGGTTGAAACACACCTCCATAGCCCATCTCAGGTGCGGTTCAGCGCAGGCCATGATCTTCTTCGCGTCATCCAGGGTCAGCTTCAAATCCCAGGGCTGCACCTTCGGTTTCTTCCAGTTCTTCAGCGGGTTGACCTTGGTCAAGCCATTGTCGATGCCAAAGTTGAAGATGAAACTCAAATAATCACAGTACTTATTGACCGTGTATTGCGATCTGGTCTTCTTGGTGGTGCCGCTGACGCCTTTGAAGTGAAGGATGAACTGAACCATGTCGCCCTGGTAGGTCAGGGAGTCGACCGGCTTGTCACCGATCACGGGTACGAACTGGTTCTCCAGCAACCGTTCGATGTTGCGGATGTGCTTATCCGTCCGCCCCGACGCACGCATGTGATCCAGATACCGATGACCAAGCTCGAGCAGGGTGATTCCGACAGGTTTCTGTCCGAGGACTTCTCCCGTGGGAGCATCCGTCGTGCTGACGGTCTTGACCACCTGGACCGATGCCGTCGCGGTCTCAGGATCAGGAATCGTTAAACCATGTTCGATGGCATTCTGGACAGCTTTGTCGAAAACCTGTGCTTTGGCCTGAGCAAGATCACCACGACCAAAGGATTTGTCGTGTCTTTTGCCGTTGACATGCCAATAGACCATCCAACGGCTATCACGTTGATAGACACCCATAAAAAACCTCTTCTGTTTCAGGTTGATGTTCGAATTGAATGCCTAAGAGAAATGCAGGAGGGGAAGGGATTCAAATAAAGGGGAGGTAAGTCCCCTTGTTAAAAGTTTAGATCGATTTCATCAAAACTTCTTCGACTTCTTCCTCCTTCACACCGATGTAACGGCGAGTGATGCTTGGGCTGCTATGATTGAGCCTTTTTGCAATGATTTCCCACGATGTCCCATAAGTCTTTCTTTGGTGGTAACACCAGGTTTTGCGAAGCGAATGCGCTCCGTAATTCCCTGAAAGGTTGATCTCGTCGCACCATTGCTGCACATACATTGTTACGGCATATGTGGTAAAGGTTCATTTTTGCCCTTTCGGCTCTTGAACAGAAAGTGTTCGTCCCTAGCCTCGATGGTCTTCAAGTACTCGTCAAGCGCCACCTTGATTTCCTTGTTGATCATGAAAACGTTTTCCTTGCCCGTCTTCTTTTCACGGATGACAATGCGATCACCAATATTGGTATATTTTACATCGCCAATTTTCAAAGCCAAAAGATCTTGTACACGCAATCCTGAGTTGCACCCACAGATAAAGAGTAACCGGTCACGAGGACGATTACTCAAGAGCCTTTTGATGCTCTTGATATCTTTAGCGCTGACGATCGGTTCGACCTTCATAAAATCCTCCAATTGGGTTTTTCAATTTTAGGAGGCTGGAAAGAAACATTGAAAATTGCCCCCTTCACACTGGGCCTTGAAAAGTGCAAGATAACCGCTTGTAGTTCTTGCAGTTATTGATTTTGCTCGGGCCAATTTACGGTATTGGGTAAAACGGTTCTTTGCCATAGTTCATTAAAACGTATTTCTGAATTATTATATCTGTAGTTTTGTGGCTAAAATCGCAAATTCCTTGCGAAGAATCGTACGCTGGCTGGCTGACAGATTTTGTCTAAGATCAATCCAGTACAGGAGAAGTCTTTTCATTTCAAAAAAAGTACAGTGCATGTTCAATGCGTTAAAAAAGAAGAAATGCCACGCAGACGAATCCGCATGACATTTCGGTTGGAGTGTTATGGGAGAATCTTGGTCAAGATGATTTTCCCTTCGCTGACCTCGACCGAGAACTCGTCGTTTTCGTTGATTTCGAGATCACCGAGGTCGTGGGCTTTCAGGTTAATCCTCAGGATGCCCTGCTGATTCACCTTCGGCCGCTTCGAGTCCTTCAGGTACAATCCCTTCACGTCGTAGAGCACGCGATCCGTGCTGATGAGTTTCAGGAGGTACTGCTTAAGCGTCTGCTTATGCTTGATGCTCATGCGCTCCATTATCGCAGGAGCATCCAGACCTTCTTTGACAAGGCTACGAAGAGTTTTCGGATCGTACTTCGACTCGATCTTCTTCTTCGCCTTCCCGTCCGAAACGTCAGTTGAATTACCATTCTTGGCTCCCATAACGACTCTTTTTGCATGGAAATGTTATTTTACAGTATATATCTCTACGAATTGCTGAAAAACGCGGGAAAACGCGCATTTCAGGGGTGAAAATGCATCAAATCTCTCGTGTTTCTGGGATGGAATTCGTAAATTGGCAGGAGGTGCCCGATCCTGGGGTTTTTGCTGTCAGGGGACACCAAACCATAGGACGAGCCCCGAACGCGCAGGAGAAGGGATTTTACAGGGGGTGTCCCAGGACCGCTTCCGTGGCTGGAGCAGGAGATGGGCGGATAGACGCAAGGATTTTGCCGTTCGAACAAGAAAAAGGCCTTCACGAATGAAGACCTTTGTTTAAGAATCTACTTTGCAGCTTACAGACTCACGGTCCTACCTGAATTTCGTCAGATGGAACCGCAGCTCTAAGAGTCGAAAGGAACCGTCACCGATCCTAGCACTCTGTTGCAACCGTACAAGCGGTTTTCCCGCATACGGCTACGTCAATCGGTATTCGATGTATCAAGGTTGTCTAGAAAATTTAAGCAGCTTTGAATAATGCTGTGCTACTCGAAAACAGCGGGGTTAAGTTTTTGTAGGTGGCAATTTTTCTATAGATCATTTCAAATTTTAATTTACCTGATACATCGAATACCAATCGATAGTTTCTTACAAACTTCAGTCGCCCTCATGGAAATCAAGCTCTTCGTCTCCATAAGAATTTTCCATAAGGGTTTCCTTTGGTCAATTTCAATCCGTTGAAGCCATCCCGCGTCTAATCGCATCCATATTCCAAAGCATGATTCTACTTGATCTATCATGCTGCTCGAAGATCAATATTTTGATCAACGGACTTCGGTTTGCCATGAACCTCGTCCGGCAATATGGGCCACCACGACTTCTGTATCTTCGATACATACGGGCTAGCTTCCGTCGCAACCTCTCCCTTGTCTGGATTGTCCATAACAAGTTGGTCGTTCTTGGTGAGATATAATTCGAGGAGCATCGCTGCGATCAATCCCATAGTATCCCAAGAAACGTTTATTTTTTGACTTGATGTCTCTTCAAGATAAGACATCTCCCAGCGAATTTGCTAGGATTGGATTTAAAATCTACAAAGCGCCCATGGCGTTGAGTAAATTGCAAAGTTACTTTCTATAGTTTATTTGCCAGGTATTAATATCTCTACGAGTTGCAGCAATAGTGACGGAGTTGAAGAAGCGGATCGTTCTGCCTCCATGCTGACAATCGAACCGAGGAGTGGTTGAGGGCTGGCAAGCGCTGTGCTAAAAACCTGCTGGAATCACTATGGACTCCACCTGGAACGAAATTTGCCGACTGGTCCAGCAGGCCGATCAGCTTGACGCTGACGGTCGACTCACGATTTTTGCGTTTCTGGCCCAGACACTTTCCCTCATCCCCCTCCGTGACGGATTTCCGACCCCAGCAGAGATCGAGGAGCACGGTTCGCTGGCCAAAGCGGCCAAGAAGTACAAAGCTCCGGCCGAGAAAGGTTGGAATCGGTGGTGTCACGAGAAGCGGCCCTTTGACCGAACGGATTTCAGCACCGACCGCGCGGGTGTAGCCTGTGGCCCAGCCAGTGGTGTCCTGGTGCTCGATGTCGATAATCCGCGTCTCTTTGACGCATGGATGCAAGAGAAGCATCCAGATGAGCCGCTACCCATGACCTTGAAGGTGAGAACTGGCGGTCACGGTGAACGATTTCATTACTATTTCCAGTATCCCTCCGGGGATGAACAATATTTTTGCCGTTCAGTAAAGGGAATCTTCGACATCCGTGGCATCGGTGGCCAAGTTCTTTGTCCCGGTTCGTTGCATCCAGAGACGCGAAAGCCCTATGTCTTTGCTGAAATTGTACCGATTGCCCCTGCGCCGTTTTGGCTTTTAGAGATGAGCAAAAAGTCCGATGGCGGCAAGAAAGATGACGACGAACAGAGTCCTCCCGACAGGATAAACGAGAAACAGATTCTGGAGATTGCTCCTCTAGACCATTTTTTGTCGAATTTGAATTTGTCAGATGATACGAAACAGAAAATCCTTACCACATTTCTTCAAGGACAAAGGTCTGAACCATCTTGGTCCGTTCTTTTGGGATTGATCAATGCCGATGTCGATGAATCGACAATAAGAGCTATTTATCAAAGCTATCCCATTGGAGAAAAGGCAAGAGGAAATCCTAAGTGGTTTGAGCGTGAAATTCAACGAGCGAAGCAAACTATTGCCCAAAATCCTATAGGGGTTGATATGCAACTCGGTTTCTCCTCTGGAGCGAACAGTTCTTCTCATGATTCTGAGTATGGGATTGTCAATGCGTATGATGTGCTAACAGCGCAAACAAGCTTTGAGTTTCTTATAGACAATTTTTGGCCAAAAGATGAACCATTGCTGGTTACTGGATACGGTGGGGCTGGCAAGTCAGTCCTGACCTTGCAAATAGCAATGGATCTGGTTTTCCCCCCAGCCAATGGGTTCTTGGACAAATTTAAAGTGCTTCATGGCGGACATCGTGTTCTTTTTGTGCAATCCGAAAACTCTTTGGTTGGAATGAGACGAAGGCTCGAACTTATACGCGGCGCTTACGCTATCCCAGATGATGTTATTCAACAGAAGCTTTTCTTTCTCGGTAGAAGAAAGGACATTAGGGCTTCTGGTGATATCGATAGTAAACAGTTTCAAGATATAATCAAAAAACAGCATGGCGTGATAGGATTCGACATTCTCATCGTAGACCCGCTTATAAGTTTTCACAATAAGGATGAAAACTCAAATGACGAGATGCGTAGGCTTTTAGACAATTTTTCAGAATTCTGTGAAAGCCTCAAGGTCTCGCCGTTAATTATACACCACCATGGGAAATTTAAGCAAGAACGAGGCGTTGGTGGTGGGCGCGGTGCAAGTGCTATAGGTGATTGGTCTCCTAATACCTGGGAACTCGAATATAAAGAAAAAGACAAGAAATTCAAATTCATCCACAAAAAAGCCAGGAACTTTATGTTGAACGATGATGTTGTGCTTGAGATGCGAAATTTGAGATTTTCCCCATTAACGTCTCCAGGCCAATCTAGCCAGTCTTTTTCGCAAGTGCAGAAAAATATTGCTTGTGTCATTCAAGCTATAACTAACTTGGGTGGTCATGCGAAGACGCAGGTAGAGTTGAAAACAGAAGTCGTAAAAGTTTTTAACGCGATTGATCCTAATGAACAGATAAAGCTAGCTACAGCTCGGAATTACATACTCGCTGCCGTTAACGGGAAACATATCAAAGAAGCTGCAACAGGCGGCTATTCGTTGTGACTAAACAAATAACCAATTTCAGTTAAAACAGTGGTGGGTAGTTAAGCTGTTAAGTAATGTTAAAATCGATTTAACTGAAAAAATCTTAAAAAATTGGGTAGTTACTCAAAGTTGGGCAGTTAAAGTTATTTTAACTCTAACTGCGGTAACCCATTGAAATCTTACAGAAGTTAAAGTTAAAAAAGGGTATATATATTAGAGGGGGGTTGCTAATCGCACCCCCTCCTGTCTCACAATAGTTTAGCAATGTTGAAGGAGAAGAAACTTTTCCTGCTAAAGGAACGAAAGAAACTTTCAGCAACTTTTGAAACAAACTTTGCTAATCTTTCTCCAATTTGAAAAGAATATTTTTTAAGATCTTAAATTTGATTAGTCTATTTGGTTTGCAAAAATCTGTGTAAAATGCTTTCGCTTGCGAGTGAGACAGAGCAGGCAATTGCCATTAATGTTTGCGAATCTGCTGCAACTATATCGGAACCATATAGCGTTCAGGAGCTTGTCCTTAAAAACTTTTCAAACTGTGCAAATTACTCCTTGGTTATAAAATCTGTAACTGATCTATTTGCTGTAGTTGGCGACGTCTCTATATAGCACTTTTCCTGTCGATGGAGATGTTATAGATATTATTTGCTCGCCATACTTTTTCTATAAAATGATGGGAATAGGGGTAGCCTGACTTTTTCATCTCGATTGGGTTCGTCACTGGCGCAGCTGATGACGGATGCTGATCGGGGAGGACCAAGCCTGTCTCGTGGACGATCCTGAGCTAGGACAGGGGCGGTAGCAGCTGGCCACGCAGGTAAGCGAGGATAACCATGGCAGAGCAGGGGGAGTCCGTGTTAATGACTGCTGGTGACGATGCCACCGGGTAGAAAGTGGGGCGCATCTGCCAATCTGCTTAAATCGTTCCGTTATCCTGAGACAATTTCTCGATCTGGGTGTCGAAAGTCCCTGGCCCTGATCACAGTGATTTGGTCTGATTTTTCATCAAATTTTCTCGGTTTTCAGCGTCATTGCGAAAAGTGCAGGAACCTGCATTTTGTAACAGGCCAATTTTACTGATTTTATTGAAAATTAGAAAGGGCAGCCATCCCTGACCGCCCTTTTTACCCTAGGTATTTCATCCCAGCTTATTCATCGAAGATGAAGCCGTGGACCTTTTTGTGACGCTCCGTGATGTAGCGTTCCATCTCCTTGAAGAATAAGATGTTCACCAACCCTCGATAATACTCTTTGTTACTGCCCAGGAGACGATCAACAGTGAGGCCGAGATTCTTTTCGATGTAATGGTCGAACTGCTCCTGATAAATGTAATCCCAATAGTTGCTTCCCCTGCTGGCGTCATGCTCCACCTGGCGTTTGGGGAAGTAGAGAACTTCCATGGGATTCCAGTCCACGAGCTCCGAGTTCCACCACATGACCTGCCCGTACTTAACATATTGTGCCCAGGAGCTTGAATCACAGCTCCAGATAGGCAATTTGTCCAACAGTTCTATTTCCGTGACACCGAACAGGTGGACCTTGATGTTATTTTCGTGGAAATTGTTGACAACGCGCCCCAGTTTCTTGAACGGCCGGCCACCTTCGCACTGGCCAATGGCGACCAAGTCATAGCCAAGGTCGATGAAGCGGTCCGGTTCATCATTGTCGAGGTTGTGGACAACGGGAACGGGATCAAGGTTCGCTTCTTCAAGTTCGATCTGGTTGAACATGTTGACGTCGTAACCGTGCAACGTGAAATCTTCATCCAGATTGAAAATGAAATCGTAGTACTTCGACGAGAATTCGCTGAAGTTGGCATACCCGCGAAGGATATCCTTAGGTCGCTTTGTCCAGGAGCTTTTGTTTAGGGTATAAGCGCCAGAATCCAGTATAAGACTACAGATGCTTTTACGATGCAGCTCCTGGAACTCTTGAAAATGCTGTTCGATAGCGTAAGAGAGAAGAACATTCAGTGGCCATTCGGGGTACAGTGCATGAAACGCCAGGACTTGCTTGACCGTGGGGGAAGATATGTGGAGTAGCATAATATTCTCCTTGAGTCAGCGCCCCTCAACCTTCCGGCCAAGGGGCGCATTGTTGTTACGGATTATTCAGCAGCGGAAGCTGTCTCAGCCGTATCCGTTGCGGTGGGCGGGATCATGGAAGACCCGGTTTCGGACGGCGTATCCATGTGGTCGATTCAGCCGTCTGATTGCTGGAGGACTTCAGTCGAGACTTCAGAGCTTCCAGATCCTGAATAAGGGCGTCGATGCGGTCGATATTGATGTTACCCTTGATCGTGGGCGCCTTCAGGAGCTTGGTCACAGTATCGCGGATTTCCTGGGTCTGCTCCATCAGGTTCTTGGGAGGAGTGGAAGCTCCGCCAGTGTGGGAAGCGTCGGGGCGCTTGTTGAATTTAATGATATTTTCAAGGTACTTCGTGGGAGAACCGCCGGATTCCTGGGCGACCTTCATCGCGTCGAAGTCCTTCTTGTTCAGTTCGAAGCCGCTTTCCATGAACTTGCGGACAAGCTCCTTGGGCATTTCCGTGAACCCATGATGGCGCAGCTTAGCCATCCCCATGCCGACGCCGATTTCAAAACGCATCGCTTCGACGTCCTGGCAGTCCTTCAGGTTCACTTCGAGCTTCTCAGTGAAATCACGGATGGGAGCAGTGGGGTTCAGCCCTTCCATCTGCTTCAGGATCGGGCTGAGAGCCGCCAACTTCTCGATCCCGAGTGGCAAGTAGTCCAGCGCATCCGCCATTCGAGCGATGTCCATGTACTTCTGGCAAGTACGCTTGCTCAGCGTGCGCCGATCCAGGTTTTCCTTCATCCAAGCTGAAAAGCCGCTTTTGAGGTTGGCGCTGTCGGTCAAGTACTGGACTCGCAACAGCGCACGGCCAATCGTGTAGCCACGATTCCCATTATGGGCGTGGACCTTGTTCAAGGTGTCGACCAGTTCGCGGTTGTTTTCAACGATGAGGGTTTTGAGCTCATCGAGGTCCATCTTGTCGATCTTGTCCCGGGTGAGCTTGACCAACTGCGCTTCGACTTCCGGGGAGACGTCGGAAACTACCTTGCCCTGTTCATTGTACTGAAGGTCGCCCGGCAGGCCGACGCCGCCGGTCATGCCCACGAACATGTTGATGCGTTCATTGCGGACCTCGTTGTTGAGGTCGTCAATCGAAAGGGGAGTGTTGTCGTTCGTTTTGAAAGGATTGATCGGACCACCAGGGAGGCCAGGGCCGCCGGTTCCACCGATGGAGTTTTGATACTCAGTGTGCGGTTTCGAGTCGGAATCCATTTGATGCTCCTTTTGTGTTTTGGGTTCAACAGTCAGGGGAGCGCCGTTCGCTTCACCCGTGCCGTTGAGGACACCAATTTCAAAAGGAGCGTTCGCTGGCCCGCCAAAAGGTAGAAACAGCTTTTGGCAGAGAAGAGGAAAGACGGAAAAGTTATTTATTTAAAGATGTTATCGTACAATTTTTGACACAAAAGATTGTGGCGTCGTAGTACTCGGCCATGCGCTTTTTGCGGGTGAGGATTTGATCCCATCCTCCTTCGGGGATGCCGGCACGTTCAATTTCAGACTTCAGGAGCGGGTAAACCTCGTCAAAGGGAAGTGGCGCTGATCGGTCGTCTTCATGGGCCTTATCCCATACCCAAAGCATGGATAAGCGCATTATGTCTGAGCTAAAGATGTATTTCCCCGATAAATTTCTCTTGTAAACGGATTGTAGTGTTTCAATGTCAACTTTTTGTTTTTCAAAAACGCTTTCCACGGCTTTGTTTATGAGATTAAGCGCATGGACATCGAGCCCAACTTTTGTCGGTTCATTTAAAACACCTTTGGGGTCGAGGGTAATGGACTTTGAGCGTTCGAGATCATATAAGAAATTATTTGGCATATCGTCGTCAACGAAAACGAGCCATGATCCATTGAGTTTTGTGAGTGCTGATATGTCTGCGGTGTCTGATGTCTCAAAAGAAATATTTTCTCCACTCAACTGTTGGTGAAGGGCGTTAGATGTGTTTAATCCGTCAGAATAGTGCTTGTAAATACGGCCAAATTTCATTTCAAAACCACAGGAAAGGAAGCCGTATTTGAAGTATCGATGGCCAGCTTCATCTCCGTGCTCATAGTCTAATCGTCTTCTGAAGGGAGTATATTTAAGGTCAAGAGAATCTTCATGAGTGGAAAGGTATTCCATCATCTCGTCTAAATATTCTTTTGACTGCATAAATTCAAAAACGCCAATCGCTCTGAAATAATCATGGTATTTCTCAAGTACATTGCAATAGCGTCGGTATAATTCATTTCTACGCATGTACTCCCAGTACCAGAACGCAGCTTTCTTGAGACGGTCAGTGTCATCAAGAGGAATCTTGGGATTCTTCGTCGCCATTCAAGTTGTCCTGCATCTAGTTGTAGTCGTGCGAGGTGTGCAAATTGGCATATGCTGTTGGACGCAGCTTCCTGCATTTTCGAGCATCCTGGCGGTACGCCCTTTACTTTCTGAATTTTCCAAGAAACACTGACAAATATCTGGATGAGGGGAGGGGATAAGGAGGGGCCTTGGGAAAATCAGCCGCATCAATGTCCATAGCGAGGAATGAAATCGAGATCAATGTGCTGTAGTGCGGATGCGTAAAATTTTAAATAGTTGCAATCGATAGCTATGTCGCATAAGAAATTTGTGCCCGCTCGAGAAGCAAAGTGTGCGAATCGGGCCATTAAATTTGTACTTGAAGGATGGTATTGTTCATGAAGTTGTCCGTCCTGCTCTTCTCCTTGTGTGTTCTGCTAGCCTCTTGTGGAAGTGGCCCTCGTGAAGAGGATATTTCCGTTAATGATAACCAGAAGCAATTTGAATCTCTGTTCCAAAATTTGAAGAAGATGGTTGATGCTAAGGTAGAAGAATTTAAAAAAGAGAAAGATGCTGCAAAAAATGAGTTCGCAGCAAAACGTGCCGAAAATAAAATAAGGAATGCAGACAAAGTCCTTGATATTGAAATAAAAAAGTTTAAAAATGAGAAGTTGAACTTAGAAAGTTTTGCGGGGTTGGTGCAGTCTGTTGATAGTTCTGGGGTTGTTATTGTAAAGCATGGGAAGCATTCATATCATTTGCATCTTAGGAAAGATGTTATAAATGAGGCGGCATTCACATCGAAGAATGATAAAGTGCTGTTCTCTGGTGTGCTTGCCGGTGAGGACTCGATGTCGCAGTCTAGTTTTTTGGATTCTCCAGATTGGATAGTTAATGTTGATGTATTTAACAATGCTAACTCAAAAGGTAGAATGGGGCTTTTGGCAGCGTATTCTATCAATGATGCAGCCTCTGGAGATACACTGTGTTCCTCCGCTAACCGTTTGGTTGGCGTGTTGAATGGTCTTGAAGAGAACGATTATTCTTATGAATATTATGGGAAGGATATGATGCCTGCTAGTGCAAAGTTTGTTAATTCACAAGTAAAATTTGTGGAAATTGCTCAATTTGACGTTGATAGGGCCAGGCAAAAATTTGCGCCGTTGCTTGCGAGAGATACATTGCTAACGCAGATAGTCGAATTTGGATATGATATGGCAAACGCTAAAGAGCTGTATTGTTATGTTCTCGAAAAAGAAGGGGTAAAATTGTATATCCCTCTTTATTTTGGGAAGCAAGTTTTCAAGACTAAAGAAGATGAGGCGAAGTATCGAGCTATTACTAATAAAATAGCAGATGATAACTTTGGTAAAGGTGATTCTTTGAGGTTGACCGGTGATGCGAATGCTTTTGCGATGCTGGGTAGACAACCTATAGTTATTATTAAACCCGATTTTCAGTTGCATCCATAAGTTTTTCTTGAGCGGATTTGCTTATCAGGTGGCAATGTAAGCATTGGTTTCCCACTTCAGCCCCTATTTTCGACAGCAGGTGCTCAAAATGCCGGAGTAAGACTTTTCGGTTTCCCACTAACTGGCAAAAAGTAGCTATTTCTAGACAATCTTCCACCACTTGGCTCAAAGCGCATCGCAGCTAATTCATCTGAAAATCGTATAGAATTACTGCGTGGCATGTCGAACCATACTGACGGAACTTGCCGTTATTCTTCGTCAAAATGGATTTTACTGAGCACTTCCTTCAGTCCTGGAGTCGTTTTCGGCAATTTCGATGTATCTATGGGGCCACGGGGAAGATCAACTCCGATGATGTGTGCGAATGCATCACCAAAACCCGCAATATTTGCATCCGCTGACTTTCTGTAAATAGTAAAGCTGTCTGGGATGAACTCGCCATTGATATCATAAGCCGTATTTTCAATTACAATCTCAGCTCTAGAGATCGCTATGGCTTCACGGATATTTTCGAGTTGCGAGTTCTGATAAATGGCAAGGAAAAGTTCGCTACGAGTAGGATTGTTTTTCATAGAGTTAACTTCAGTATTAATTTTGCCGTTAAAACTGATCCTTCTTCGCTCCTGCTTTCTCTTTCAGATACGTCTCGTATTCTCTCTCCGTTATCTTATACGTATACGTAATCTCAGAAGCAAAAGAATCCACATCAATAAAGAAAACCAATTTTACGCGTTTCCAATTCCAAGTCCCTATATATTGATCCAAGGAATCTTCTACAGAAGTACATTCTCCATACTTCTGCTTGAACATGTTAAAAACTTGTCCTGGATTGCAGGAAGAAAAAGTCATGTTTACTTTGTAAATCCTTCCGTTGAAGCCTTCGTAAGTCAACGTGTCGAGTTTGCAGTCACCGATAGCCATTTCGTCACCGGATTTCTTGAAAATGTCGATCTTCTTATTTCTTGAATATTGCTTTGTCATTCCTGGAATCGCAGAGTAGTAGGTATCCCATTCGATGCCCCGAAAGTTCAACGGTTCCGTGCTTCTTTGAGCAAAGCAGGGTAACGGCAACACCAGTAGGATAAGCAAACAAACAACAACTCTGTTCATTTTAATTCAGCCTCCGAACCAGAATCTTCCTTCCGACACCGCTGACGAGTAAGTAGTAGTGCCGTCTGTCCTTGATAATCGTACACAGCGGGCTATTTAAGTCCTTGTCGTAGCTGAAAGCGCTTCCTAGAGTTTCAAAGACTTCTCCGGTCGCCATTTTGACGATCGTTCCAGTCTGAATCCCATCCTTTTCCTTGAACGTATTCAGGCACTGGCTGTACTTGATGTTGTCCTCAGCCAGTCCCGGGGCAGGGGAGAGGAGGGCAAGCGCGACAACGGCGGCACCGATCAACCTGGTTTTCATGGCAAACCTCGTACTTTTCCTGGTTAAGGTTGTTTTCTGCAGGAGCAATTAATAACTTTAGTTGCTATAATTTGTAAATTAACCAGCCGATCATTTGTTATGTAACCAGAATCATTGCCATATCCTCTACACTAGCGGAGGAATGGCATGGACAGCGTACAAGACCTTTTCGGGAAGAAAATCAAATCGATACGTCGCGCCAGAGACATCACCCAGGAAAAGCTGGCGGACCTGTCCGGTCTATCCCTCCAGTACATTGGAGAGATCGAACGTGGCCGGCGTAATCCGTCCCTGACCAGCATCGAGCAGCTGGCCAAGGCCCTGGACATTCCTATGGCGGAACTGTTCAGTCTGGAGGAATTCCGGTTGGCACCGGAGGAGCTACGAGCGATCCTGATCCGGCAGATCGAAACAGCGGATGAAGATCGGTTGCGTACCTTTTTCAGCATGGCCCAGACCCTTTTTCGGTAGCTGGATCAGTCGTCCTCGGGCAGCATGATCGTCAGGACTGGTTCAGCGATGTCACCGGGACCGATATGGGCGATGATTTGGACGGTTTCTGTCCTGCCTGGTGCCATCAGAAACGCGATTTTGAAGTACGCTCGGTCGGTCCCTTTGCTTGTCCGGGCCGCGATCATCGCCAGTGTCAGCAGATCATGGAGCCGGCCAGTCACGCTTTGTCCCTGAGAGTTTAATTCTTTAGGAACAAAAGCGACATAGCCGTGGAAAAGATGATCGGTGATGGCGACAGGGATTTTGAAACCGTGGGCTTTGGCCTCGTCAGTGACGTCGATAAGGACACCGTCAGCGATGGCCTGTGCCCTGGTGTAGCTGTAGATGAGGTTTCCAAAAGCTTTGTCGTTACTCATCTGAGCTACCTCCGCTTTGCATGTCTAAAAGAGCATCGAGACGTTGACGGAAATTTTTACACAGTGTGATGCCGACTTCCGAGTATGAGCGCGTTAACTCCCCATAAAGCTCGACGGAAGTGGAATCCATAATCTGGAAGAGCTGCTCTATAGGACGAAATGCGGTAATTATCTCGTCCTTCAACGTGAGTTTATCGGGCTTGTTCTTGTCCATGATGTATCCTTTTGCTGTTTAGAAACAAGGATACCCTGGGGCGGGGAAGGTGGTCACGGGGACTTGTGGGGTTATGGAAACAGCCCTATGGAAAAAGGACATTGGGTGTAGGACGCGATTTCCTGGGATTTTGGCCCATGGGAAGTCCAATGGGGGAGCTCTAGGAAAAAGTCCCAGGAGGAGCCCGGTAGAGGGCAGGGGAGGGGTGTCCGGGGGAAAAGTCCAAGCCCCAATATCCCCCAGGGAGGGCTTCGACTGCTTTCTTGGTGAAAGTGCTGCTATTTAAGCTAGTTCAGAAATGCAGGTTCCTTCATCTTTTGATTTTCACCAAATTGGGCAGTCAAATCGGTCTCCTCGGGCAGAATCAGCGACACAAAGGCCAGTTTGCTCATTCCCTGGAATTTCGTGAAGTAGCTCAATTTTGCTGTAATCAGCGAGAAAAAGTAGCTTCCATTGGCAGGATCCTGCGATTTTTCAGTCCCGATCAGTGCCAATGCCGCTGAAACAGCCCTATCACTAGTCCGGGAGAGGGTAGAGCTGGGTGGCACAGCTATCTAGTTGTAATTCAATATATTTCCAAATACGCGTTTTTTAGCGTTTTTGACCTGCACGTATTTGCCCTATTCGAGGATACTGCATCTTTTGCCGTTAAAAATGATTAATCAGCTTTCACACAACTTCTGTTGACATCCTTTGTTTTTGAGATACGCTCTTATCTGAAACTACGACATCAAAACCTTAAGGAGTCTCCCCTATGCCTATCGCATCGAAATTTGACGCGATGAAACTTCGCACGATGATCACCGAAGGAAAGACCGCTCAGCAAATCATGGATGCCTTCGATATTCCCAAGACCACCCTGAAAAACCATCTCACGAAGCTTATGACGCTGGATGAGAAGTTTTACAAGATCGAAGGGATGGATGCTCGTGTGGCATCTGGGAGCGTGAAGTTTTCTGGTACGGGTCTCCGTCTGTCTCCGACGCTCCTGGCCAACTACGGGTTTAAGCAGGGGGATGAGTTCAAGGTCTCCTGCTTGGAAGAAGGAAAAATCGTGCTGGAAAAGAAGTAGCTAGAATTTCGGATAGTTCTGTGAAAAGGCCCACGTCGTCCGGGAAAATTGGTTGGCGTGGGTCTATATTTGTTTGTAGGATTGTCCTATATGAAAACTGGTCGGGGGGGGCACGGAGTAAGAGGTAAAAGAATTTTATTTTGGAAAGCCCAATAAAAGCTACTTTAGAGGTCTGTATGAAGCGAGTTGTTACAGGGGATGGTGAAGAGGGCTCTTGCGGAGGAGGGGGTGCTGTTTCAGAAAAATGTTTGACTTATAAAGGAATAATTTCAAAACTAACGACAATGTTTAAAGAGACTTCTGCACCGTATGGCACTGTTCAGTTGGTTGGATTGATTTTTGGTCGACCAGAGTTGCAACTTGTACAAGAGCAGCTCATGCCGAATCTTAGTTATTGGCACCATCGATCGGCTAAAAATATAGATTTTTTTTGTATATGATTTACCTATAGCCATCGTCCAGCCTTCGAAGTCTCCGTTTTTACGGAAACTGTATCAAAATTTGAATTTAACACATGCTGGAGCTATAGTGGTGGCACTGATCTTATCTTATTGAATGTACGTTATGACCAAGACCTCGATTTAGCAGTACTTGACTTTACATCGGCTATAGCAGTTACGCTTGAAGATGCAATAGCGGATGGCGCAATAACAAATGTTCAAATATTTTTTGAAAAAATAATAAAATTTGCTAAAAAGAATGAAGCAAAAGATCCCGCGTGGGGGGGTAGTGATTCACTGGGGGTGAACATTGTAGGAAGTTCACTAAAGCAATTGCTCCTGTCTTTGCTGCCGAGCGAGATTAAAAAAGGTGGGAAAAAAGCATTTCATTTTATCGTTAAAGATATTGCGAGATCAGATTTAGGTAATGCCTAGTGATCACGAATGAACCACTGCTTAAACTGGGACTCCCGTAATTTTGCAGTGTTGAAGGGTGAAAAATATCCATCTCCTAAATGCAAAAAATTTATGCAGTCGGGGGGGCAACGTTAAACATATATAATCATCTTAACTATATGCCAACTTTTATCTCGTTGTGGGAACATCACCATCTCTCTGGATATTCGGGAGGAAGTTATGAATAACAACGAATTCTGCATGTCAATAATGCAAGTACTGAAAAAGAAGGGGTACGTGGTTACAGCCGACGACATTCCTGAAAAAGATAATAAAGTAAGTGTGTTGACATTCATTATTAAACAGACGGCAAACCACTTCCATTGGCATGTCCCATCGCATGGCTATACCGTTGACAAGGCTGTCGTGTCTGACACTCTAACTCGGCTAGCTAATATTAGTGCATATGCAGCTATTGCAATTAAGATAGATCTTGTTATGATTGGAGTTATTATTTCTGGGAATATTGAAAAATTAGATTTATGTGATCTTAAAAAGAAACTAATCGATCTAGCCATTCCCTGTAGAAAACTTGGGCTTGGTTTTAAAATTCTTCGTAAAAATAGTGGTGGGGTTCATGTTCGGCCCATATTTATTGTAGACAGCGATGAGTTTGAAAAAATTAAGGATATTATTCTCAAGGAAGTAATGCAATCAGTTGCAAAAGATGCTGTAATGATAAAGCCATGTGTTATAAATAAGAGGACAAATAAAATTCATTGGAAGCGCCGAGCTTGGTTGTTCGATTCTTTGCAAGACTGGGCTGAGTCTCACGAGATAATCACTCAATCTGATCTTGATAGAATAAATTCACATGAATAATTTCCTCAGTAAAGGTAATTTATCATGGGGATATAACAATCAGGAAGAACGTTCAGGTCGGGTGCTGCCAAGTTCTCGAAGAACGGTCTCCGTCTGTCCCCGACGCTCCTGGCCAACTACGGCTTCAAGCAGGGCGACGAGTTCAAGGTCTCCAGCTTGGAAGAGGGCAAGATAGTGCTGGAGAAGAAGTAGCTAGCATTTTTTTGGAAAGTTGCACATTATGGCCCACGTTGTCCTGGGAAGAGGGGTGACGTGGGTCTTTATTTGTTTGCCTGTAAGAAGTATTAGAATAAGATACCACGCAGGGGGCAATGAATAATGAAAAATATTTTTTTAGATCCGGTCTTTAGCATCATTTTGGCGCAAGCACTTGTCGCATGGAGTTTTTGTGCTTCACATTGGGGAACTGAAAAAGTTGCAAAAATTGTAACTTTATGTTTGGCAATTCCTGTTACATGCATATTGATATACGTAAGCGCCCTTCGGGTAACTGTAGATCAATCAGAAAAAAATAAACAAAACGATCTGATAGCATCTGTGGAACTACAAGCAAAGAGTACTTTGACTAAAATTTTAAAAATAGATGATAGCGTCTCTGCACTCAATAAAAATATCGAGCTTGTCAATGGTCATATTGAAAAAGTCGGGAACGATCTTGTCGGCACATATGAAAAGGAAAAAGAAAACATTGAAAATCTAAATAAAATACTAAAAAAAGAATTATCTGAAATTGGTCATTCGAATGAAGTGATAAAAAGTACCGTTAATGACCTTGCGAACAATAGGCTGCAGCAGCTAACCACCGTTATTGGTCAGGCGATGAACAATATCCAATATGGGGTTGGAAAAGTCTTGGAAGTTGAATCATCTGTATTACAACAACAAGTTAAAAGAAATAGGGCTACAAAAAAATATTTAGAGTGCATCGAGGAACAGAAAGAGCAATACCGGTTGGCCCCAGGTATAATAATGTCTCCCTGTGAATTTGATCCTGAGTGATGTTCGGTGATTTGTGCAATAAAATTGTGCTTAGAAATGACATTAATTTGTGTCTATTGGCCAACTACGGGTTCAACCCTGGGGAGAGCTTCAAGTTTTCTGCTCCTGAGCCGGGAAAATTGTCCTGGAAAAAATCTAGCCAGCTAGTTTGTCAGGAATATTGTGCAGATAGGCCCACGTCGTCCTGTGAAGAGGGGTGACGTGGGCTTGTTTTTATTTTCAGGAGTATGATATATAGACTTGGTGATCAATATAAAAAGGTAAGCCCTGAAATTTAAGGTTATCTTGTATTGGCGGGGTGCATTGGGTAGTTGTTAACGTGTAAAAGCGATACAGGTCTCTTGCTTGCTTGTTTTCTGTTGCGAGGCTTTGATGCCATTACTCAGTGATGGAACTAATTATTGAACTTCCTTTTGAAGGACATAATGAACCATTTAGTGCATCATCTTCTGCATGCAACTCGCGAGTTAGGTAAGGAATTCCCTGAAGAAACGGGAGGTGGTGTTGCTACAGGTGTAGCCACTGCCATCATAGCAACTGAAACCATTGCTTCAATCGGCGGAGCTATTGTAACTGGTGCTAGTGCTGTGTCTGGAGCTATTGGCACTTCAGGCGCTTTAGGATTAATTGGAAGTGGCTTTGCTGCTGTAGCTGCCATCAACCCAGTATTTCTTGGCGGTGTAGCAGTGGCTGGTGTTGCTGGTGGCATAATTCATCTTATAAAAAAATTCGAGAATAATATGTTAATTTAACTTGTCAATTATCCGACGAGATAAATCCCTTGCTAAGAGATCTCGTGGCAAATAATTTATGTCATATAGTGACGTACCGTTTTTGATTGACGGTTTCGTCTATTCCCATAGAGTTGGGACGTATGCAATATGTATTCTATAAAATTGTTGAGCCTGCGTTAGGTTGTTGAATAAATTATGCTCAGTGTGGTCAAAGCATGAGAGGAAATGGAATAGTAGGGGAGACCGAACAGAATAGGCAGGGGAACGTATGAGCATCGAACTTGAAACGGCTCTTTCTTTACTCAAGGTTGCTAAGATTGTCGTTGACTTGAAGAAAAAGACACAACAACTAAACGAAATAAAGCATATTAAGAAATCACTTGATCAACTTATACTTCGAGAGATGGGAGCCGCTTTTGAGGCTATAGGAGACGCCATTACAGCTCAGAATAATGAGACAAAAGAAGTGAGGTTGCGATTCGCTGAAGATAATTTATTGAAAAACACATCGCTAGACCCAAGTCTTAAGACTGGCGATGTAACAAATAAATATTTAATGGCAAGAGCCAATCATGGGCTAGCCTATATATGTGCATTGCGCAATGATTTTATCACTGCGTCCAAACATCTCCTTCGCATATTTATCATTTCTCCCCGTGATGCTAGAGAGAATATTTTACCAGAATTGTATAAGCAAGAATTTTTTCCTAAATGTACAAATATTATTGAGTGGTATGATGCTGAATTGCGCGCCCTAGAAGAAGATTCTTGGAGAGGCATCCGAAAAGCTGGAAGATTTTCTCTTTCTTTAACTATTAAAGCAGCCGGGGTTTTAACAGCATTAGCGGCACAAAGTGGTTCTATTGTCAAGGTCAGAATCCCGCCACATCCCATCATTAAGGCTGCTGAGGATTTGTCAAAAGAGGTTTGGGAGCGATCATCGGATTATCATCTTCCTTCACGAGCCGAATTAGAAGAAGAATTTGGCAATAAGATTGACAATCGATGCATAGAATATGCACAAAGCTTGTTGCAAAATGTAGGTGGCTGATGGTGAGAATAGCTACTGGAAATTCCAGAGTTTTTCCTTAAGGACTACGGTTTCAACCAGGGGGAGAGCTTCAAGTTTTTTGCCTTTGAAGCCGGAAAAATCGTCCTGGAGAAAATTTCGAACTAGCTGGATTTTTTGGAATAGTTGCGCATTATGGCCCACGTCGTCCGGTGAAGAGGGAGTGATGTGGGTCTTTACTTATTTATAAAACGATAGTATCGATGATTTTAGTCATAAGACATAGCTTTTGCAATAGTCATTGGCCTCAATCGAGAGTGTAAAAATGAATGAAAGTAATACTCCTGATGATGTTGTTTCTTGTGATAAAGGAAAAATAACTTTTTTCTATGAACACACAAGGAATCAAATCCAGCATGAAGACAACCTGATAAATCAGCGCGTTGTCTGGCTTCTTCAGGTCAATGGCTTTCTCTTTGCTGCCTATGCTTTTACACTAGTTGCTCAATCAAACACAAGTTGTAAGGCCACGACGGGCTTTACGCTTTTAGTGGTATTTTCTCGTTTCATTTTATCATTCGTCGGTATTATTTTGTCTTTTATGTTAAAGCGTGGGATAAGTGCTGCTGAAAAATCCATTGATGAACTGGTCAAGTCATGGGATGAACTCCCTCCTGATCATAAAAAAAATTGTCCTCAAATATGTGGCGGTGGTGGGTGGGGTAACATCAGAAAAGACGGTGCATTTCCTTCAGTTCTCATCCCTCTAGCTCTTGGGCTCGCGTGGATATTGATTCTTTTGTCTCAAATACTACTTATAATAAAGTGATAAATTGTTACATTATGTTTTGAGGATAAAAATATTTATTGCGACCGAAAGATTTTTCAAGTTCTCTGCTTCCGAAGCTGGGAAAGTTCTCTTTGAGAAAATTTAGAACTAGCTGAATTTTTTTGGAATAGTTGCGAAAAGGCCCGTGTCGTCCTGTGAAGACGGTGACGTGGGTCTTTATAAAAAACTATTCTTTTTTAATAAGACCTAGAATATCATTCATTTTTCCTGCTTCATCTGGAATTCTAAGTTCTGCATCTTCTTTGTCAGTGGCGCATGTTGTAATGATAGCTTCTAATGCATCAATAATACTTGAACTATCGACACAGCTTTCTTCTAGTCGAGAATAAAGTGATGATCGAAACGACTCTCTATTTATAGCGTATGCTGTTTTTATCGTGTGGATGATTAAGCCGTCATGTTTTTTGATATTAAGAAGGCAGGATACAGCATTTACCCATCCTTCGACATCAGTTCTACTCAGCAATGAAGAAAATATAAATGAAACAGCCGCGCTATAAATATCAGCTTCACGGTAGTGATTTTGTGCGATATTGTACCAGGCGAGAGCGCATAAAAAGTCAGATTCAAGCGAACTTTCAAGTTTTTTTCTAAGTTCATCTTTTTCTGACAATCTTATATCGGCAAGTTTGTTGGCTAGGTTCTCATTCCTGTCTTGTGATTTTACTTTGAAATTATTTACGATATTGTCTAAAAAGAAATTCTTTAATACCCACTCGTCCGCACAGTTCTTTTCAGAATTGATGTAAGGATCTAAGGTGTTGAGAGATTCTTGGTAGTTGCCGCAAAACATAAGCGCGTCAGCATAAAGAGGTATCCAATCTTTTTTCGACTCAATCTCAAGGGCTTTTTTATAGAATGACGCGGATATTTTAAATTTATTAATATGGAAAAAAAGTCCACCAAGTTCTGCAAAAAAATATCCCTGCTTATAGTAGGCTGGTTGAAATTTCCGTGCCCTAAGATAAAATTTAATGGCTTTTCGAGGTAAATGCTTGCTTCTGTAGAAGTTTCCAATGTTGTATAAATTTGTTCCATATTTTTGTTTGTCGATGGTTTTGCTTATTTCTGCACAATTAAATAAAAAAGATTCAATTGCTGACGCTTGCTTTTCATTTGTACGATTTAAAGAAATTAAAATGCATGTATGGGTAATGAATTCCAAAATGCATGATTTGTCGTCCTGTAAGACCGATGAAATTAATTTTAGCGCGCTGTCATAGTAAGATGATCTAAGAAGATGAGGCAAAAATAATTGCAAAATATTGAGATTCCTCGACACCTTCTCGCTAATGTTTCCCGAAAAAATAATTTTAGCAGCTAAATCATTCATTTCTCTCTGGGCTATAGCTCCAGCGATTCCTATTAAGATAAGATCAGTTATCTCTTCGACAAGAAGAATTTTATCTTCTGGCGGCGTATATTGGAATGTGCAGCGTGGATCGCCTAGTACGCGCACTATAACTTGTTCAGCGTTTATCAATATGTCGATCAATGCTTCATGATGGTCATGTGTTGTCTTGATTATGTCATTGTGCTCTGCGAGCTTGTTGATGATATCACCTTTGAGTGTGTAATTGTTGATTATAAATGTAGATTTTTTATCTATTGTAACAATGGTCGGGATTGGAATTGGTAAATTTTGCTTTGCGAGAGCTCTGTGTTTTTCTAAAAAAAATACAATGTTTTGTTTGTCTTGAACTTCCCATTCACTCCCTTCTCTGAATCTTACGGATATTGATTTTTGGGCCTTGATGGCATAAAATAAATCAATTTCGTGAGCCCACATTGTTAAAAAACAATCATTCGTCGCGTCGTATCGAGCGATCAGCACAGGGACTGGGAGTGAGCGATAGTAGTTTAATGTGTCGACATTGAATTTAACTGTTTTGACAAGTTTTTTATTAGCGGATTGAGTTGCTTTAAGCTGTACAAAGAATAATAATCCAGTTGATTTACCGTCTTTGTCGAAAATCTCGACTTCGCCATCAATACCATAATCATTATATTTATCTCGAAAGACCCATTCGCATGGAAGGGTAATCTTGAATTTTGTTCTTGAAAGATCTTCTAGTTGGTGTTGGATAGGGCGACTTGGCATGTGTTTCCTATGAAAAAAATAATGTCAGGAAGGTTGTTAATATTTATATGCTATCTATGTGCTGAAACTGTGTATTTAAGTATTTTATCAACCTTAAAGACATCTGTCCACATTGCTCCCCACGTAACCCCTTGGTATTTTTAGTTAACATACTTAAATAACACATTATTTATATTCTCCCGTCCTCCCCCAACGTCCGATTTTCTCCTCCCCTGAGTAAAAACCCCTTGACCTCCCCACCCCAAATCCGTACTTACCCCGAGCCAACGACGCGCCAACGAAGCCAACGGTTTTGGCCCCCAACTTTTTCTTGGGAACGAAAGATTTGGGGTTGACTTCGGGACGAGTTTGGGGCATTTAGCCTGTTCCCTGATTCTGTTTATAGGACCGTAGCTCAGGGGGAGAGCGCTTGCTTGACACACCACAAGCGTGAATTAACCCCCTAAAATCATTCCAAAAGCCCCTGTGAAAAAGTGATCTCGTTGGCGGAGAGCCAACGGGGTCTTCTTATTTTATTCAGCCTGGAATCCGTACGTTGGCGCGGCTTTGGTCAGCCGTTGGCGCGACTGTGGCAGTGGTAGTCGACTCTTCAGGGATAGCCCATATTTCACAGTATTATGGGAATTGCTTTCAATGGCGTTTGTTCTTGACAGTCTGTTCGAAAAAATCTACCTTAAAAAAAGGGGATGGGGTCCCCCTTGAACCGCTTGTGGAAGCCGATGACTCCTACCGTTCAAAGCAGCGGTAGGGGTTTGTCAAAGCAAAAAACCGCGCCGCCTGACGCGGTTTTTTTTATTTCTATGGTTTCCAATGCATGAGAGGCGCAAATGCTCAGGAGCAGAGCCGAGAGTGACGAGGGGACAACTCCCCCCGACAGGGTAGCCGGGGCGTGCAACCCCGGCTGCGTGAATGTTTTTGTCGATGGAACCTTGGCGGTGATGCCTGCCGTCCTTTTTCGCGCCTGCGAACTCAGTACATTATTCGAGACCTCTTATCGTCCATGTTTGGGGCTGCGGCTTCGTGAGCCTCGGGCTGAGGCTTTTCGACAGGTCCCCTGATGTCAGGCATTGATCTCAAGAGCCTTCCGTTTGTTCTCGAATTTCGCCTAAGCGGAGACGAAGACGCGGATAAGCGTGTGTTGCGACTAGTGCGCCTCCTACCCGGCTTTCACTCAAAGGGGGAGGAAAAAGGCGTCGTCCAACTGCCTATGCGTCTGGCCGAGGCGGATGTATTTCGGGATGTGCTGCTCGACCTGGTGGCCTTGGTCAAGGACCAGCCAGGATCGACCCTCCATCTGGGCGAAGCGCTCCTGTCCGGAGAGGATCTCGAGCACGCCTTGATTATCCTGGATTGCACTACGGCCCACGACATGGCGCCAGACGCCGTAGCCTATTGCCGGTCGCAGCAAGGCTACGATTGGGGCTGTCTCTACCTGCGGCATGTCCGGCCTTTTCTCAGCGAAGATGGAAAGTTGGACCGGGAGGCCTTAAAAAAGCGTCTTCGGGAAGCTGCGTCCGAACGGCACCTTGCTCTTTGCCCGTACTTCAATGCCCCAAGAGTGGATGATGCCGTTGCTCATGAGCCTGAGAAGGATGCAGGCCCACCAGCGTCCTGGCTCAAAAACAAAGAACTTAGCCTAAGTCATGCGGTCCGCATGGCCGCATCTTCAGCAAACCCTGCACCTGATACCGAACATGCGATTCCGGTCACGACTTACGCTGACGTCGGTGGTTTGGACAAAGTCATACGAATTCTGCGGGAAACCGTCGAGCTTCCGCTTAAGCACCCGGAAGTGTTACGCCACCTTGGCATATCGCCCCCGCGTGGAGTGTTGCTCTATGGACCGCCGGGGTGCGGCAAGACGTTGCTGGCCCGGGCCGTGGCCCACGAGTCTGGCGCTCGCTTTTTTTCGGTCAGTGGGCCGGAGCTTATCACCAAATGGCACGGCGAATCGGAGGAGAACCTCCGCAACCTCTTCGATGAAGCGCAGAAGAGCCAGCCAGCCGTTGTTTTTTTCGATGAAATTGACGCCATCGCCCAAGCACGCTCTTCCGATGAAAGTCTACGTCTCGACAGCCGGTTTACGACCCAGCTCCTCACCATTCTGGACGGCATCCATGACCTTGGGCGGGTAGCCGTTTTGGCCACCACGAACAGAATGGACCTCCTAGACCAGGCCCTGTTGCGTCCTGGCCGCTTCGACCGGCTTATCGAAATTCCACCGCCTGACCGTGATGGTTGCCGCAAGATCCTCCATATCCACGTCCAAAAGCTTCCGCTGGCCAAGGATGTCGATTTGGAGGCAATTATCGAAGATCTTGTCGGAGCGTCCGGGGCTGACATCGCTTATGTGGTCAGGGAGGCGGCCTATGCAAGTCTCAGGCGGGCCTTTGATTTGAATGCCTTGCTTGAGGAAAGCGTTCCCATGTCCGAGGACCGGCTGCGGCTCATCGTGGTAATGGCCGAGGATCTTAACGAGGGCCTTAAGAAAATGCGTGACAGAAATATAACCATCAAAGAGACAGAAGCTGCCAGAACAGGAAGAAAAATTGTCGAGCGCGGTTCATGAATGTCAGTTGTTTACTGGAGTGACTTCTAAGGATGCCATGTTGGCCGGTGATCATGCTGCCTTTGAATAAATGGTTTCACCCTGGGTGAGAAACCGTCAGTAAAGGATTTGGATTATGCTTCAGAGTTGAGGTGTGGTATGCCTCAATTTTATTGTCCGCATTGCTGGTATGGACTTCTGGACGGCATTGCCATATATCCGTCCTGTGGCAGAGAAATCAAGCAATGTTGTGAGGGCAAGGCCTTCGTGGAGAAGCTTATAGCAGCATTACGGCATCCAGAGTTTACCACTCCCATTCTGGCTGCCCTGCTTTGGGGCAAGCTCAAAGACCAGCGAACGGTCGCCTCTCTCGCCTCTTTGGCAGCAACCTCGGAGGACGTCTTTATCGCCCAAGCCGCCGTGCATGCCCTGGGAGAGATCAAGACGCCGAAAGCCATGGCGTTCTTGCACTCGATCCGGGACACCAGGCTGCAATGGTCCGCGCCGAGGTAAGGAAATATATTGGCAGACAGGGTAATTACGCCTGTGCACTTCAAAAACTGGAGGTGGCATGATCAGACATCTATTCATTACCTTGTGGGCTTTCATGTCGTTGGCAATTATCCGACAGATCTGCATCATTGCCACAAAGGAGGAATGATGCCTTTTCGATGGGATACAAATGAACATGCCCGATTGGGGGGATATGTCCCTTTTAGGGTGCATCCTCTGAAAAGCTCGTTCGGGAAACCTTGTTGACGCGGCGGGCATGAGGCAGGGAGTGTGAACCGGCTGTGACCAGGAAATTCCTTGAGGTGGGCACTGACCGAGAAGAAAGTAAAATCTTGTTATTTTAACATGTTAAAAATGCAGGTTGCTGCATTTTTTTATTTTCAGCGACAGAACCGTCATCAACGATGTTTTTGAAGAGCATTTGATGACCTTCGCCAGCTCTATCCGACGAAAAATCTGAATCGAAAATAGCCGATGTTTTTTTAGCTCAACCTCTAAAAGTGAACTCATTTTAACGAAACAAGCGCCACGCTAAGTTGACATCAATGAAATTTAAGTTATCTTCCTCATGAAAATTCGAAGAACAAACTCAAGGAGACTCACCCATGCCTATCGCATCGAAATTCGACGCTATGAAACTTCGCACCATGATCACCGAAGGAAAGACCGCTCAGCAAATCATGGATGCCTTCGATATCCCCAAGACCACCCTGAAAAATCATCTCACGAAGCTGATGACGCTGGATGAGAAGTTCTACAAGATCGAAGGGATGGATGCTCGTGTGGCATCTGGAAGCGTGAAGTTCTCCAGCACGGGACTCCGTCTGTCCCCGACACTCCTGGCCAACTACGGCTTCAGCCAGGGCGACGAGTTCAAGGTCTCCTGTCTGGAAGAGGGGAAAATTGTTTTGGAGAAGAAAAGCTGATTTTGTATTTTTGAAAATTTAAAAGGCCCCATCCTGGCAGCATGATGGACAGGACGGATACCCCTGCATCACCTGGACCGATATGGAGGATGACATCCATGGTTTCGTTGTATCCTGGCGCCATCAAAAAATTGGCCTTGAAGACTGTCTGTTTGATGCTAATTGCATATAATAAAACTAACAATTTTATTTGAATAAAATATATGAGACAAAGAATATTAAAAAATAACTCTGGTTTAAAATAAATAAGAGGAGTCAACAAAATGACTGATACATTTTCTGAGGTCAAATTATTCCAAGTAAAACCAGATAAAATAGATGAATTTGAAGAATTGATAAAAATAATAGCCAAAGAACAAAATAAGCAGCAGGGGTCACTTCATATCAACTATATGAAAAGATTTTATACCATGGATGGGTTGATCAAAGAAGGCTTAGCGCCGAGAAAATTAACGAAGGTCGTCAAATGTGTTAAGTATTATTCATACTGGGAATTTGATGATAAAGAAAACTATGGGAAAGCTACGAGGTGGTTTTTTGATGAATACGCGAAAATAGTTACAAAATTACTTATTATGCCTTTTGATATGAATTGTGGCGACACAATATATTAACTACTCGACTTTCTAAATTGAAGTTCCCCCAAATTGGGCGAACTTTTGGCTTGAGCCCTCAGAAAGCGCGAGAATACAATCCTTTCGTAAACCAAGGACGGCATGTGGTCGAGAGCGGAATGTCTCCCTGTGAGTGCCCCCACCCGGAATCAAGCCACATTTTGAAGCGTTCGATCATGCCGTTGTCGCTTCGCAGCAGGTGACCTGCCGGCATTCTTCGGGCCATTTGAAATCTGAAACGGTGAACCCCCTTCTCAGGAGGTCCACCTTCCCCACCTACACCGCCGCTGTCTCCTTTAGCTTCTGCCACTCAGCAGTCCCGACGACGCTTCTGAAGCCCTCGCTCACCTTCGGCTCCTCTCGCGGCTTTCCCATAAACCGATCCCGAAGCATTTCAATGTCATCGAGAAGAATTGCGAGCTCGATGAGGTGCAACGCGCTTTGGAACGAATGGTTCCTTCGAAGCGGTATATAGAACTCTTGGGTATGGGTAGGGCAGAGGAATTTCCACAAATGGTCCCGCGATACTGAAAACTCCTCGTTGCACATCAAGCACTTCTTTTTGATCGTGTCGTTCATAGCTTTCTCCTTATCTTTTAAACGTCGAGTCCACAGCTACGAAGAATTTCAAGTAACTCATCGTCTTTCTTTTTTTTCAGCTTTCTCTTGTACTCATTGGGGTGTGAGGCAAAATACTCGATACCAACTCCTTCCTCTTCTTCGAATTTGAGAAAAATATTAAGATAAACGTCATCACACACGTATTCACTAATATTGTCATCGGTATCGAAGAGTTCTTTCGAGTACGGACACATTTTGATGCTCATTATTTTACCCTCATGTCTGAATTGTTTTTTAATAATCAAAGAAGGCGGAAAACCTCTGCTTAGGAATCCCGCCTTCGCCTCTTACGCAACCGCTAAACCCGGCAGTAACCGGACAGCGCGTTCCTTTTCTCCAGACATGTAGTGGTAGTAGGTGTCGGCCGTCAGTTTCACGGTCGAGTGCCCCATCATCTTCGACACGGCGGCCAGATCGGCTCCCTTGTTGAGCAAGGTGGTCGCGAACAGGTGCCGCAGGTCGTACATCCGGGTTGGGTAGGTGATCCCGGCACGCTGGCAGGCGTTCTTGAAGGACTTCCGAATCGTCGTCAGTCCCCGGCCCATGTACTCGATGACAAACCCGGACACCGATTCCTGCTTCTCGATCTCCATACGCTTGAGAAACTCAGGGTTGATCGGAACCGTCCGATAGGTTTTGGTCTTGCTGGCATAAATCCTGACGGTACCGGCAGCGAAGTCGACATCATCCCACCGTAACGACAGGAGTTCGGACTCCCCAGGACGAGTGCCCAGGTTGAAGCAGACCTCCATGGCCCATTTGAGATGGGGTTCGGCGTGCTCCATGATCTTCCTGGCGTCGTCCAGTGTGAGCTTCAAATCCCAGGGCTGTACCTTCGGTTTCTTCCAGTTCTTCAGCGGGTTGACCCTGGTAAACCCGTTGTCGATGCCGAAGTTGAAGATGAAGCTCAGGTAGTCGCAGTACTTGTTCACCGTGTACTGGGACCGCTCCTTGCCGGTGCTCCCGCTGACCCCCTTGAAGTGCAGGATGAATGGGACCATGTCCCCCTGGTAGGTCAACGAATCGACCGGCTTGTTGCCGATGACGGGGACGAACTGGTTGTCCAGAAGCCGCTCAACATTACGGATATGCTTCTCGGTCCGGCCGGAAGCTCGCATGTGATCCAGGTATTTCTTTCCAAGCTCGGACAGGGTGATGCCGGTCGGCTTCTTTTCGATGACCTGGCTGGCAGGTGGAACCGTGGCTTCTGTTCCCGCCCCGGCAGCTTTGGCAGCTACCCGGATTCCTGCTGTCACCGTTTCCGGGTCAGGAATCGGCAGCAATTTTTCATTGGCCTCCTGGACCGCCTTTTCGAAGGCTTCGGCCTTGGCTTTTCCAAGCTCACCGCGTCCAAAGGATTTGTCATGACGCTTTCCGAGGTCGTCATGGTAATAGACCATCCATCGTTCACTTCGTTGGTAAACGCTCATAAGCACCTCCACGTGCAAGTTGATTTTGTAATTGCGGAATGAACTGCGAGAATCGAAACCAGTTGCAGGAACTGTTCGATTCGAATTGCCAGATACGGTTGGTGAATCTCAAAGAAAGGGGTAGATCACCCCTTTTGGAATGACGCTAGATCGTATGAAGCAGGATTTCCTCGACTTCTTCCATTTGGACCCCGATGTACCTCCTCGTTATCGAAGGCGTACTGTGGTTCAGCCTTTTGGCCAGGATTTCCCAGGAGACCCCGAAGGTCTTCCTTTGGTGATAGCACCAGGTTTTCCGCAGGGTGTGCGCCCCGTAGTTGCCTGACAGGTTGATCGCGTCGCACCACCGTTGGACCATCATGGTCACGGCGTAGGTGGTCAGCGGATAATTCTTCCCTTTCCTGCTTTTGAACAGGAAGTGGTGATCCTCCAGTTCCGAAGTCGCAAGATGCTCATCCAGAGCGGTCTTGATCTCCTTGTTCATGATGAAGACGTTTTCCTTGCCGGTTTTCTTTTCCTTGAGGCAGACGCGGTCACCGATCTTGCAATCTTTGACGTCTGAAACCTTGAGGGAAAGGATGTCCTGGACACGGAGACCTGAGTTGATCCCCATGACGAACAGGAGCCGATTACGTGGTTGATCCACCAGGAGCTTTTTGATGCTCTTGATGTCCTTCATGTTGATGATCGGCTCAACTTTCATGAGCAAACCTCCTTTGAAGTTGTAATCTTGATTCAATAGGCTGAAATCGTATATTGAAAACCAGGGGAACTGGGGACGTCCTAGCTGGTGCTGGGATATCCCGTTGTAATCCAACGACTAGTGCCCCATGGTCTTCCCAATGTACGATTCTACCTATTACCGTTCTTCCCGATTTTGAATCCACTTTTTATTATAAGGGTCATATCTGTAATGTTTTTCTCATTACGACAGAAAAGCTGCGAGACCTATTTGCAGGCTTCGAACCAGACAATCTGTTGCGACAAAGACAAAAAGATGGATTCAAAAAGAAGAAAATGCCACCTCCGAAGAGCATGGCATTATCAACAGGTTCACGTTAAATGACCGTCAGAACGATCCTGCCGTCCTCGGCAGTGATGACGAACTCGTCACCTTCCTTGATCTCCAGGTCGCCCAGGTCCACCTTGTGGATGTTGAAACAGACGGCACCCTTCTTGTTGACGTAGGGCCGACTCGAACTCTTGAGGTAAAGCCCCTTCACGTCGTAAAAGGTCCGGTCATCGCTGATGAGTCGCAGCACGTAGTGCTTGAGCGTCGGCTTATGGGCAATGCCCATCCGTTCCATGATCGACTTGGCGTCGAGCCCTTCCTTGATGCACTCCCGAAGGATCGAAGCATTGTACTTCGACTCGGGGCGCTTCTTGGGTTCGGAAGTCATCTCCAGGGATGTATCCGTGGTATCCTTCTTGGTCGACATAATCGCTCCTTTGTTGATAATGGTTATTATGGGTAATATATCTGTATATCTGAGCAAAAATTGCATGATTTTCGCTTAAAACTGCTTGATTTAGTCTGTTTTCTGCTGATTTTGACCATGAAATCGTTATTTTCCGCGTGCTGAAATCGGTCATTGGGCCGAAGACGCGATTTCCGGGGTTTTCAGGGGCGGGGTAGGGACAGCCCCAAACTCCCAGGAGAGGGGGGTATACGAGGTCGATTTTTTGGGGAGGGGGAGAGATAGGGAGAAGCTGCCACTCGGGACCAGCATGAGGCCGGTGAAATACCGGAAAGGAGTTGCGCAAAATGACCACGTCGTGGAGTCGGTCCTACTGCCAGGAAATCACTGCGAGTCCTGAGAAGGTCTGGGCCGTGTTGGCTGATGTCTCCACATGGAAGGAGTGGAATGCTGGCGTCGAGGCGATCGAGATTGAAGGCGCTTTTGCCTCTGGGGTCTGGTTTTCGATGGTTCTCCCCGACAATGAGGTCTTCCGTTCGCAACTGATCGATGTCAGCGTGCCGCTGCACTTCGTGGATGCAACCTGGATCGGTGAGACGGTGGTCCGGGTCACCCATTCCATCGAACCGTTGCCGATGGACAGGTGCCGCGTGACATTCACTGCCAATGCCGAAGGACCGGAAGCTCAGGACATCGGGGATGGAGCATCGGCTGATTTCCCGGAGGTCCTTGTCTCATTGGCCATGTATGTCGAGAAAAGATAACGACTGAAAGTGGATAGGACTTTATTGCCGTTCTTCCTGCCGAAACGACAAAACAACCTCCTTTTTGGGCATCATCTTGTGTGTAAACAGTATTTCCATCAAAGCTGCCTGCCCAGCTGTCCGCACCTTGTCCAACCCAGTTTCCCCACCCATGTAATACTTCTCCAGAAGATAAATTCCCTGTTGTCGCAATATTGGATGTTTCTTCTTTCGCCCAGCCGATTTCAGTACGTTGCTTCTCGTGGTAGTCAAGATTATCCCATTCTGTTTGGCTATGGGCAGCTATCCAGGCAGTTCTTTGATCGTCGACATATTGGCTAAGGTCATTGTTAATCATTGTTCGATTTTGATCTGATTCTGTTGAGGTCATAAGCGGCAAACCTTGCTTGTCTCGCTCAACATTTTGACCCATTGTCCATGAGTAGGCACCTTGACCAGCTCTTTCGATAACGCGATCTGTCGTTGTAACAAGCCCCAAACCATCTGATAGCCAATATGCTTCCATGGACCTTGTGGTTGAGATAGAGTAATAATCCTCAGCGCTGTCGTTTCCTGTGCCGAAATGGATCGTTACCCCATTTTGAAAATCGCCAGTTCCGGTTGTATAGTTTCCAAACCATAAGCTCTCATCGAGGAGCTTGATCCCGTTGAAATCGGTGGCAACCGCGATCCTCTGAATTTCGGAAGCCATGGCTTGGTACTCGGAATCGATGATCAGGCGTTGGTCCGAGGTGTAGGTGCCGGTGGCGGCCTGCTCGGCCAGCTCCTTCATACGGGTGAGCTTCTCGTCGATGATTTGAAGCCCACCGTCTGCGGTCTGGCAAAGTGACACGGCATCGTTGGCATTTCTGACGCCCTGGTTCATGGTGGCGATGTCGGAGCGCATGAGTTCCCGGACTGCCAACCCGGCAGCATCGTCGGCAGCGGAATTGATCCGCAGACCCGAGGACAGCCGCTGCGTCGAAGTGCTGAGCGCCCCGTAGTTGTCCGAAAGATTCCGGGCTGCATTCATCGCCATCATGTTGTGATTGATTATCAAGGACATACGTCTTCCTTTGAGGTGGCGGGAAATTCTTTCCTGGCCTGCTTTGGGGCAACCCTCTGGAAACAAAAGTAGTTTTTCAAAAGCATATTTAATAACGATTGTTGTCTTAACTAAAGCAAAAATTAGACCATCGTTGCTTATAGCCCTTAAATCATTGCCTTACCCTGTGATAGGGGGTGAGGCATGGACAACGTTCAGGAACTTTTTGGTAAGAAAATCAGGACGATTCGCCGTAATCGTGACATGACCCAGGAAAAATTGGCCGAGCTCTCCGGGTTGTCCCTCCAGTACATTGGAGAAATCGAGCGAGGTCGCCGAAACCCGTCACTCACCAGCGTCGAAACCTTGGCGGCTGCTTTCGGCATCCCCTTGGCGGAGCTCTTCAATCTGGACGAGTTCAAACTGACCCCCGAGGACCTGCGCCGCATCCTTGCCCGGCAGATCGAGGATGCGGATGAGGAGCGGTTGCGGCTCTTCTTCAATGTTGCACAGGCTTTTTTCCGGTAACCCAGTTGCCGCCCGGCCGGGCATTCCGACAAGCGCCCTAGCCTGAATGGTTGCATTCCACGGGGCGGCTTCGAGGCCACGCTGAAGGATACCCTGGCCCAGGGGGCCGGTCACGGCGGGGACGGGGTAGAAATGACCGGGGTCCGGCCGGTGAACTGAAAGGGGGCGGGTGTCAGAACCTTGCCGCAACGCGCCAGATACAAAAAAGGGGTGGCCATCGCTGACCACCCCTTTGTCACGTCATACGGGAGCGCCCGCTAATCCGGGAAGACAAAGCCCTTCACGTCCCGGTGGTAGGCGGTGATCCGCAGCTCCATCTCCTTGTAGAAGAGGATGTTGACCAGCGACCGGTAGAGCTCTTTTTCACTGCCAATCAGGTGGTCGATGGTGATGCCGAGGTTCTGGCCGATGTAGGCGTCGAACTCCTCACGGAACCGGTAATCCCAGTAGTTCTTCCCCTTCGAGGCATCATGCTCGCCCTCTGTCTTGGGGAAGTACAGGATATCGTATGGGTTCCAATCCTTGTTCGCGTCGTTCCACCACATGACCTGACCGTACTTGACGTACTGTGCCCAGGAACTCGAATCGCAGCTCCAGATCGGCAGGTCTTGCAGGACACCCACTTCGGTGACTCCAAAGAGGTGGACTTTTGCCCAGGGATGCAGCCGGTTCATGGCTGATTCGAGTTGGCGGAAGTTTCTCCCATGCTCGCACTGGCCGATGGCGATGAGGCCGTAGCCGTAGTCGAGGAGACGTTCGATCTCGCCATTATAAAGGTCATGCACGACCGGAACCGGGGTCAGGCCGGCAGCTTCGAGACCGAGCTGGTTGTACATGTTCTCATCGAACCCGTGGGGAGTGAAGTTCTCATCGAGGTTGAAGAGAAAGTCGTAGTAGGGCGAGGTAAGCGAGCAGAAGTTCGCATAAGCCGTCAGGATATCCTTCGGCCGCATGGCCCATTTGCTCTTGTTGAGCGTGTAGGCCCCGGAGTCGAGGATAAGGCTCCCGATCTTGTCCCTGTGAACTTCCTGGAAGTCGTCAAAGGGCTGTTCCACGGCATAGCTCAACAGCACGTTGAGCGGCAGTTCCGGGTGCAAGCTGTGAAACGCCAGCACCTGGGCAATCGACGGTGACGAGATATGAAGCAGCATATTTCCTCCAAGGAAAAGCGCCCCCCAGCCTTTCGACCGAGGGGCGCAGGACAGACTATTCGTTCGAAGCGGCATCCACATCGGGAGTGGACGGGACCTGCGGCGGGACCGGGGGAACACTGGCAGAAGTATCCGCCGTGGTGTCAACCGTGGAGCCTGCGTCCTTGGAACCGGACAGCCGGTGCTTCAGGGCCTCCAGGTCCTGGATCAGCGCGTCAATCCGGTCGACCTGGATGTCCTTGCTGACCGAGGGGGACTTTAAGAGACTGGCTACCGTGTCGCGGATTTCCTGGGCCTGCTCCTGGAAGTTCTTGGGCGGCTTGTTCGCATCAGAGGTACGGACCGTGGGACGCTGCTTGTTCTTGATGACCCGCTCGAGGTACTTGGCGGGATCGCCCCCCGTGTCGGTGGCGGCCTTCATCGCCTCGATGTCCTTCTTGGTCACCTCGAAGCCGCACTCCAGGAACTTGCGGACCGAGTCCCTTGATACGCTGACTTTGTTGTTCCCCAGCTTGGCCATGGCCATGCCGAGACCGATTTCGAACCGCATCTCGTCGACATCGACGCAGGTCTGGAGGCTGATGTCGTAACGCTCCATGAAAGACCGGATCGGATGGTTGGGGGCGAGGCCGTCTTCCTTTTTCAGGATCGGAGCCAGGCCCGCCAACTTCTCGCTACCGAGCACCACATAGTCAGTGGCGTCGGCGATCCGGGCGATCTCCATGTACTTCTGGCGGGTGCGTTTCTTCAGGCGGGTGGCCTTGAGGTTCTCTTCGCACCAGTCCTCGAAGCCGTTTTTCAGGTTCCGGCTCGACTGGATGTACTCGACCCGCAGCAAAGCCTTGCCCACCGTGTAAGCGCGATTCCCATTGTGGGCATCGAGGTCGGTGATGCTGGCGTTGATCGCGTCGTTGTTTGTAATGATGAGGTCCTTGAGCTCATCGGCCCCCATGGTGTCGATTTTCTTGAGGGTCAGATCGTTCAAAACCGCTTCGACTTCGTCCGAGATCGGGGACGTCACCTCGCCCTTGTCGTTGACCTCGATGTCTCCGGGGAGGCCGGCAGCGCCAGTGATGCCGACATACATGCTGATCCGTTCGTTGCGGATTTGGTCGTGGAGTTCCTCGGGGGACTGGCGGCTTCCCTTTACCAGGGAGAGGTGGGGAGTGGTACTGGGGTTGCCGGGAGCACCGGTTCCACCGGTCATTCCCGGAGTGCCAGTGATGCTCGTGTACTCGGAGCCGCCGCGTTCCTTCTTGGAATCGTTGTCCATATTCTTCTCCTAACTGCTGCTTTTGTGGACCCAGAAGCAGGCGCCAATCGCTTTGCACCGGGCCGACGAGTACGGTCTGGCCCAAAAGGCCGCCCGGGCGCATGCCATTAGGTAGGAAAAGAAAATGGCAGAGGAGATTTGCAGGAAATTTACTTATTCAAGTGGGTTATGGTGCGGTGTCGGATGCAGTAGTCCGTCATTTCATAGTGCTTGCGGATTCGATTTGCCTTAAGGTCCTGTTGATCCCAGTCCCCGGCGATAACGCGCTTTTTGTCATTAAGTTTAGCTTTTAAAAGTGGATAGATCTCTTTGAATGCCGCAGGATTTTGTCTGTCCTTCTCGTGGGCCTTATCCCAAAGCCAGAGGGCGGCAAGTCTCGATATGTCAGCGTTTCTGAGAGTTTTTCCCGCAAAATTTAAGTTATAAACAGATTGAAGCGTTTCGTCGGCGATTTTTTGTTCTTCAAAAAGGCTCTCGACTGCTTTCGTGATAAGATTCAATGCATACACTTCTAGGCCAATTTTTTCCGGATCATGGAGAATGCCTTCAGGGTAGATTTTGATGTTTTGAATTCTTGGCAGGTCATAAAAATATGATTTTGGCGTTGTGTCATCGACACTAATGAGCCAGCTCCCGTTTAGTTTGGTAAGGGCAGAAATGTCTCGTGCATTATCTGCTGAAAATGATATCTTCTTGCCGGCCATCACGGCTTCGAGTGCCTTTTCGGTGTCGATGCCTTCTGATGGGTCTTTATATATTCTTCCGAATTTTTCTTCAAAAGCATACCCTAAAAATCCATATTTAAAGTAAATTATACCTGCTTTTTCTCCATGGTCACGTTCAAGCCGTCTTCGAAGAGGCATATATTTTAAATCTCGCTATCCTCATGTGTTGACACATATTCAGAAATTTCCTCTAAAAATTCCTTTGATTGCATAAAGTCATAAACACCAATGGACTTGAAGTAATCATCGTAGCGTTTGATGACGTCGCAGTAGCGGATATATAACGGATTTCGCCTCATGTACTCCCAATACCAAAAGGCAATGCCCTTTAAGCGAATGATATCAGCCGGTGAAATATTGCGTTTTTTGGACGTCATGTTTGCTTTGGTAGCAAACAGATGTGCAACTTGCCAAGATGATGAAGAGGTGGGAGCAGGGGCTGGGCAAGGGGCAGATTAAGGCGACATTAAGAAAGTGCTGTTAAATCAAATGGATAATGATTAGTGACAGAATGCAGGTTCCTGCATAATTGAGCCTAGTGCCAAGTCATAGGTCGCTTATATAAAATAATTTTCAAGTAATGCAGTGGATGGATAAGGATCTATCCGCCAACTGTACTCTTCGCGGCCATCTTTGCGGCGGCGATGGTTGCGGCAGATACTTTTTCGGCGGCACTTGAGACATCTTCTCGGATAGTCTCAATGGTTTTTGGATCAATGCCCTTGAATTCTTCTTTAAATTTATAATACATTTCTGCAGGGACCAAATCTAATTGAAACATAAGGGAAAAGAAACCGCATGCCAAAAATAAGAATCCAGTAGGCCCAGGAAGGTCGCTATTGAATGTAAGATTGAGCAATGCGATGACAATAAAAAAGAGCCAGCAAAAACCAGCTACTGATCTTATCCCTAACCACGTTAGTAATATTCCGCCAAATAGACAGAATGCTGTTGCATCGTTTACCGTTGAGTTCTCCTTGCCAAGGATTATTTGACAGATAGTCGCACACAACAACCAGTTGAGAAGGAATACTACGCATCGGTAAATGGATATATGCTTGAATTCAATAAAACCGCGGACGTATAGCGGCATGCATAATATTAAACCGACGATGCCATTAGTCTTTCCAGGAAAATTGAAAGATATACTCTTGTCGAAGAACCATCTGTCATACCATGGGGCAAGCCAAAAGGAGCCAAATAATGCGGATAATAATGTTAAATATAAGCCCCATTCTTTTTTAGAACTTACGGAGATAGCCGTGTCGTTCATGACTACAGATCGAATTTTTTTGAGTATCGAATATGAATTGTTAAGTGCTGTAGAAATTTTTTTAGAGTTGCTGTTGTCGCTTGCTGTAGTGGTAGACTGAGATATATCTATGCAATGAAGTTTTATTCCGACGGCTTTAAATTTTGAGTCAATCAAAGCGGCTTTGCTCTCGTCTACACTTTTTGCTATAATAAAATTTTTTGAACTTAAAAATAGATCAATTTTTTCCTTGTTCCCTTTAAATAAAGCAGAGAGTAGAGCTTCTGCTTTTGTTCTGTCGAAATAGTCATATGTCTCGCCGCAGTATTTTATTTGGTATTGCACCATGGGCTCCATCTGTTTGCTACCGTGCAATAATTAATGATTTAAATGTTCGTAAAAGTTAGTATGCAGTGTATATCCACAATTACAGCTTGGTCCCATATGGTACAAGCTTCTCTGTCGCTGCAGGGTATCTCCGTCTAAAATATCTTGTCCCAAACGGACCAACAGGTAGCGCCTTAATTATGCGATATCAAGAAATAAATTTACTGAAGTCATTTTTTGTTATTCTGCTGGACTACATATGCGAGTATGATTCATCGTGAGGACTCGGTGATTATCGATGGTGATTTCCCAGTTCACCCCAGTTTCCCAAGCCCCAGTGCTGGAAATCCCGGGGTAAGACTTTTCAGTTTACCACCGCCCTGGCTATTCTGAGCAGGTTCTTGTCATCACGTGCCACTTCTCTTCGAATCGAAACGCGGCTAATTCATCTGGTTTCCGTATGAAATAGCTGCGTGAAAACAAAAGCCCAAGCTGCTCATGCTCGGGCTTTCTTTCGAAGCTTGGCAACTTTCCGTCTACTTCGGACTACGCAACCGACTCGGCTTGGGATGGATGGTCAGCAGCTGCGCACCGACGACAGCGACGATGATTCCGATAACAGCACCCAATAAAATCGAAGCCATACTTTTCTCCTGGTTATCTGGTTAAAATCCCTAATCATCCTCAGGAAGCATGATGGTCAGGACTGGCTCCCCGTGGTCACCGGGGCCGATATGGGTGATGACTTCGACCGTTTCCTTGCGTCCCGGAGCCATCAGGAAGTCGACCTTAAAGGTGACCCTGTCCGTATTGACTGCCTTCCTGGCAGCGAACAGCGCCAGAACCATCAGATCATGGAGCCGGCCGGTGACGGATTGCCCTTCACCCTCGAGTCCGGGAGGCACTTCGACATAGCCGTGGAACAGGTGATCGGTGACCACGGTGCCGAGCTTGAAGCCGATTGCCTTCGCAGCTTCGGTGACGTCTACTAGGACGCCATCGGCAATCGCTTGCTCCCGGGAATAAGCATAAACGACGTTCCAGCTGTCATCCTTCGGCATTTTCAGCACCTTCATGTTCTCGACCAAGCAACTTTTTGATCCGCTCACGGAAGTTCCCAGTAAGCTCCAATCCGATTTCGGCGTAGCAGCGGATAATCGTTTCATCGGCATCGGGGGCAGATGCGTCCATGATCTTGAAAAGCTGCTCGATCGGCCGAAATGCGTTGATGATCTCATCCTTCAAAGTGAGATTATCGAGATGTTGTGGTGGCATAAGGTGTCCTTCTCCTGGTTCAACAGGTGAGCTTTGGGGAGAAGGATACCCTGGGCCAGAGGGTCGGTCACGGGGACAGGGAAATAGTTGGAACTGTGGTAGGGCTTTTCGTACTTTGGGCCGGAGTGGGGTTTCCCTGGAAGTCCGGGGCTGGGGGAGCCCAAAATGGGGAGGCCAGGGGAAAACGCCCAGGAGGGGGCAGGGTAGCGCGAAGGAGAGGGCTGTCCTGGAAGATGGGGGAATCCAGACCTGGGACCGAGGGCTTGGATAAGTTCAGAATAAAATCAAAGTTATTTTAGCATGTTGCCGATGCAGGTTCCTGCATTTTTTTATTTTCAGCGACAGAACCGTCAAAAACGATGTTTTTGAAAAGTATCTGATGACCTTTGCCAGCTCTAGCCGACAAAAAACTGAATCGAAACCTGACAATATTTTTTCGCTTAATTTCCAAAAATGAACTCATTTTAACGAAACAAGCTCCACGCCAAGTTGACAGCAACAAAATTTAAGTTATTTTCCACAGGAAAATTCGAAGATCAAAACCGAAAGGAGTTTTTACCCATGCCTATCGCATCGAAATTTGACGCGATGAAACTTCGCACCATGATCACCGAAGGAAAGACCGCTCAGCAAATCATGGATGTCTTTGATATTCCCAAGACCACCCTGAAAAACCATCTCACGAAGCTTATGACGCTGGATGAGAAGTTCTACAAGATCGAGGGAATGGATGCTCGTGTGGCATCTGGCAGTGTGAAGTTCTCGAAGAATGGTCTCCGTCTGTCCCCGACACTCCTGGCCAACTACGGCTTCAACCAGGGTGACGAGTTTAAGGTCTCCTGCTTGGAAGAAGGGAAAATTGTGTTGGAGAAAAAGAAGAACTAGCTAACTGGATTATTTGGGAATAGTTGCGAAATGACCCACGTCATCCAGGAAAAGTGGTGACGTGGGTCTTTATTTGTTCCAGAGAGGAGGATATAGGTATTTGCATTGGAAAAAAGTAGATAAAACCTGATGAGTAATAATAAGTGGAGTTTGAAAAATGTTAATTAGGGAAACGCCTCTGGAGCTTCAAGAAATCGAAGAAAAGTTGCAAATTCTTGGGAGATATCTTTCTCCAGAACGCCCAATTAGAAATTTTGAATTTTTACGCGGTAGGACAACCGAATTCGAGACAATTACACATGAATTATTGTATTACAGTTCAATCCCCTTTATTTATGGTAATCGAGGTGTTGGGAAAACAAGTCTCGCTAGGAGTGTTGCACAAAGGGTCACAGCTTCTGACAGAGAGCATATTTATGTCGCTTGTTCTCCAGACGCGACTATGTTGTCATTATTTAAGACAATTACCCAAGAATTACTTAATTTAGCAATAGAACTTAAATTAATAAAGTTTGACCATACTAAGACAGAACTTGACTTATCAATTAAACTAGGCGTTCGTTTTACATTTGAACGTTCTCACCCATATTTAGAACCATTTTCGGATATTAACGAAGCGATTGTAACATATAGGAATATTGACAAATATTTT